>JAACVA010000288.1 GCA_009992615.1 Rhodobacterales bacterium | reverse complement strand
TGCTCATTAAAGACCGGAGTGACAATCGACAGGTCCATGGCTCAGCCCTTTTTCGCCCGTACCAAGGCCGACACACCGAAGGGCAGGCGCAACAGCGGGGCGGTGGCAACATCAAACCGAAAGATCGCGCCGAGAATGGCGTTCAGCCAGGTTGTATTTATCTGATTTTCTGACTGAATGTTCGATTTGGACAAGTCCAGCAGCCTGCGCGCGGCCCAGATGGCCGGAAACAGCAGATAATTGAAGTAATACTTCCGCTCGATCGTCAGGTTGGCACCCGCTAGACGGTCGGAAAGGCCCGCCATGCGATACCTGCGCTTGTGATGCGCCACCCGGTCCTGCAATCCCCAAAGGCTTTGAAAGGCCGGGACGGTTACAATGACATGGCCACCGGGGCGCAATACGCGGCGAATTTCGCGCAGCGCACCCGCGTCATCATCGACATGTTCGATCACATCCGTCGCCAGCACCAGATCAAAGCTGTTGTCAGGGTATGGCATGGCGCAGATGTCACCATTCGTGACGCTGCCCAGCCCCTTTTGCAGTACATAATCAATGGCAATCTGGCTGGAATCTAGTGCGCGCACGCCAACATGGCCCATGTCGCGCAGCAGTCGCAGGTTGGTGCCGGTGCTGGTGCCCACATCGAGGATCGCCGCATCGCGGGGCAGATCAAGGCGGGCGATTTCCGCACGAAACAGCGCGCGGCGGCCGCGAAACCACCAATGATCCTGTTCGATTTCGGCCTCGACGGCAAAGGTTTCGGCGTCCACGTTGGCCTCCTTGGTGGTGGCGGTTCGGCCCCTTTTACCCGGGGTGCGGACAAACGCAACATCTGTGCCGCGCTGATGCCTGTGCGGTCAAGCTTCGCGGGTCAGCCGGTGTTCCAGCACATCAAAGGGCACACCCGGTTCGTCCTTTGCACCGCGGATCACCAGCGATGTCTTGACACTTGCCACCTTGGCGGCGGCGGTCAGTTGTTCGGTCAGAAACGTCTGGAATGTCGACAGATCGGGCGCGACGCATTTCAGAATGAAATCCACCTCGCCGTTCAGCATATGGCATTCGCGCACCAGCGGCCATTCGCGACAGCGCGCCTCGAAGGCCGACAGATCGGCCTCGGCCTGGCTTTGCAGCCCGACCATGGCAAACACCTGCACCTCGAATCCCAGCGCACGGGGATCAACCTTGGCGTGATACCCGCGGATATATCCCGCCTCTTCCAAAGTGCGCACCCGGCGCAGGCAAGGCGGCGCCGAGATGCCCACCCGTCTGGCCAGTTCGACATTGGTCATCCGCCCGTCGGCCTGCAACTCGGCCAGGATCTTGCGGTCGATCGGATCAAGCTTGTGGGGTGGCATGAATGCTCCTGCGCGGTATTTGTAATGCTTACGCCTGACGTGGGCCGTGCGCAATAATATTTCAATGTCGCGCAATATCCTTAGCCATCCACGCCTGCAACCCCGCCTTGCGGGCAAATCAACGGCCTTGGGGTTACGCGCCGACGCGCCACGGATTATATGAACTCGGCACATGCAATTCTGGGGGTCATCATGGCAAACGCACGTCACGTCAAGGTTCTGATCATCGGCTCGGGGCCTGCCGGCTATACCGCCGCCGTCTATGCCGCCCGCGCCATGCTGGACCCCGTGCTGATCCAGGGGTTGCAACCCGGCGGGCAGTTGACCATCACCACCGATGTCGAAAACTGGCCCGGCGAAGCGTCGATCCTCGGTCCTGACCTGATGCTCAAGATGGAACATCACGCCCGCGAAATGGGTGCCGAGATCGTGTCTGACTATGTTTCTTCCGTCGATCTGTCACAGCGGCCCTTCACCGCCCACACCGACAGCGGCGCGACCTACACGGCAGATGCGCTGATCCTTGCCACCGGGGCGCAGGCAAAATGGCTGGGCCTGCCGTCAGAGGACAAGTTCAAGGGTTTTGGTGTATCGGCCTGTGCCACCTGCGACGGTTTCTTCTATCGCGGGGCCGAGGTTGTCGTGGCGGGCGGCGGCAACACCGCGGTTGAAGAGTCGCTGTTCCTGACCAATTTCGCGGCCAAGGTGACACTTATTCACCGGCGCGACGAATTGCGTGCCGAGAAAATCCTGCAACGCCGTCTATTCAATAACCCCAAGATCACGGTGCTTTGGGATCACCAGATTGAAGATGTGGAAGGCGATACCGATC
>JAACVA010000287.1:1875-3948 GCA_009992615.1 Rhodobacterales bacterium | reverse complement strand
CCTCGACCGAGTCGCGGAACGCCTGTTGGATCCGCGTTTCGTCATCCAGGCCGTGGCCATTGACCACCTCGATGATCAAATGCGTGCCGGCAAATACCTTTCCATCGCGGCGGATGAAATGATCGTCCCTGCTGTCGTCAAAAATATCTCGCGTCGCAGCGGTATCGCTGCGGTGGTCTTCCGCTTGGGCGCCTGTCTCCAGACCGATCCCCAGTTGGAAGAGGTTGGAGCCTGTCATGGCATTCCCCTTCGTTCCAGTAGATTGAAATCCGTGGTCCCTTAGCGCCCCCCCGTCGTCCAGGGTTGGGATCGGTCCCGCATGAAGAGACGTAATTATGGCACCGGGCCAAATCGCACAAGCCCCTTTCGCGCGGCACTGCGTGTTTTCAGCTGGGGGCCGGAAATCAACAGGATATTGGATAAATTGGGGTAACTATATACCGTATTTATAAAGTGTTGAAAGAACATGATTAAATCTGCCTTGTCATGATTGACTGTAGCGATGAAATCGTTAGAACCGCGTTATCCCGCGGCGGCGCAACTGTGCCACGCCTCTTTGTTCACAGGACAAGACATGAAAACCTTTACCGCTACTCCGGCGGATATCGACAAGAAATGGATCCTTATCGACGCCGAGGGTGTTGTTCTGGGCCGCCTTGCCTCGATTATCGCCATGCGTCTGCGCGGCAAGCACAAACCCAGCTTCACACCGCACATGGATATGGGCGACAATGTGATCGTCATCAATGCCGACAAGATCCAGCTGACCGGCAACAAGCGTGACAAGCCAAACTACTGGCACACCGGTTTTCCGGGTGGCATCAAGTCACGCACCACAGGCCAGATCCTTGAGGGTAAATTTCCCGAGCGTGTCGTCACCATGGCGGTCAAGCGGATGCTGCCCGGCGGCAAGTTGAGCCGTCAGCAGATGACCAACCTGCGCGTCTATGCCAGCGCCGATCACCCGCACGAGGCCCAAAGTCCGATCGTTCTTGACGTCAAGGTCATGAACAAGAAAAACACCCGGAGCGCATGAGCATGGACGATCAAATCAAATCTCTGGATGCGCTGAACGAGGCCGTTTCCGGCACTGTTGCCGCCACTGTCAGCGTTGGCCCGGTGCACGAACAGGTGCGTGACGAACTTGGCCGGTCCTATGCCACCGGCAAGCGCAAGGATGCGGTTGCCCGCGTCTGGATCCGCCCCGGTTCGGGCAAGGTGATTGTCAATGGCAAGGACCAGGCCGAATATTTTGCGCGCCCGGTGTTGCGTCTGATTCTGCGCCAGCCGTTTCAGGTGACCAATGTCGAGGGGCAATTCGACGTGCACGCCACCGTCAAGGGCGGCGGGCTGTCCGGTCAGGCCGGCGCGGTCAAGCACGGTATCAGCAAGGCGTTGCAACTGTACGATCCCTCGTTGCGCGCCGCATTGAAGGCCGCCGGGTTCCTGACCCGTGACAGCCGCGTTGTCGAACGTAAAAAGTATGGCAAGGCGAAGGCGCGGAAAAGCTTCCAGTTCTCCAAGCGTTAAAAGACCGTCGGGCTGCCTGCGGACTGGGGCGGGCCAAAGCCCGGCGCGGTCGGCCAAGCGGCCCCAGTGGCAAGACTGCAACCTGTCGCGCCTCGCGCGGCAGGTTTTTTTTGGCAAGATGAAGATTTCAGTCGATTGTCATGACTGCGTTTTTGGCGCGGCGGATGGGGCCGCCGCAGGTTTCGTCCCGGCTTCGGGTCAGCTTTGGCGAGCGGTCCTGTTTCTGATCTTGGCCGACGTGACATCGTCGCAGTTGGGTCTTGGCCGGGCTTGAAAATGAATTTCCTGCCAACCGGGGCGAAATCGCCATGCGCTTCGCCAAGACGCCGCGCCGCCCTCAGGCTGCGCCGGTGGTGCGCGCCACAAGATCTTTGTACAGGGCGCGAATGCGGGCGGTGACCGGGCGGTGGCCGATGCCGATGGGCTTGCCGTCGATGCTGGCCACCGGCGTTTGTGCGCCGAAGGTGCCGGTCAGGAAGGCTTCGTCGGCGCCATATGCCTCGTATAGGGAAAAGTTCTTTTCGAACACGGGGATGGCATTGT
>JAACVA010000287.1:0-1867 GCA_009992615.1 Rhodobacterales bacterium | reverse complement strand
AAGTTGCACGCGTTGGTGGTGTTGACGAACCCGTGCGGGTCAAGCATCAGCGCCTCGTCCGCGCCGGCCTGTTCCGCCTGAAGACAGGCAATCACGCAGTTCAGTTTCGAATGGCTGTTCAGCTTGGCATCCTGGCTGTGGGGCAGGCCGCGCACCTGGGGCACGGTGGCGAGGCGGATTCCTTTGGCTTGCAGGCTGTCCACCGGGCGCGAGTGTTCCATGATCAGCACCAGTGTCGGCCCAGAGCGGCTGAGCCGGGGGTGCTGGAACGGTTTGTCCTTCACTCCTCGGGTCAGCATCAGGCGGCAATGCGCATCGTTGGTCATGCCATTGGCCGCTGCGGTGCGGTTCAGCGCCGCGAGAATGCCGGCGCGGTCCAGTCCCACATCCAGCGATATGGTTTTGCAGCTGTCAAAGAAGCGGTCCATGTGATCGTCGAAGAACGCCCATGTGCCGTTGTACAGGCGCAGTCCTTCCCACATGCCATCCCCCAGCATGAACCCCGCATCATAGACCGAAACCTTGGCCTCATCACGGTGCAACAATTGGCCGTTCACATAGATCAGGATGTCGCGGTTGCGCGGGTCTTCGGCGGCGTCGTGGGTGGTGTGGCTGTCGGCTTGGTTCATTTCAACGTCTTTCGGCGGGTCTGGGGCGCCCCGTAAGGCTATTCCAAGTCGATCAGCAAATCCTTGGCGTCGATCTGGGCGCCGGGAGTGACATGCACCGCCTTGATTGTGGCGGCGCGTTCGGCGTGGATGCCGGTTTCCATCTTCATCGCCTCGATGGTCAGCAACAGATCGCCCAGCTTTACCTTTTGCCCTACGACCGCCCCGACCGAGGCGACAACCCCCGGCATCGGTGCGCCGATGTGGTTGGGGTTGCCGACCTCGGCCTTGGGCCGTTTGGCCGTGGCGGCTGTCACCTTGCGGTTGGGCACGCGGATCAGGCGGGGCTGGCCGTTCAGCTCGAAAAACACCTTGGCTTCGCCTTCGTCTGTCGTCTCGCCAATCGCCTGACAGCGGATTTCCAGGGTCTTGCCCGGGTCGATTTCCGCAGTGATCTGTTCGCCGGCCTGCATCCCGTAAAAGAACGTGTGGGTGGGCAGGGTGCGCACCGGGCCATATTCCAGATTGCGCTTGCGGTAATCGACGAACACCTTTGGATACATCAGATAGCCGTTCAGATCTTCGTCATCAATCACCACATCTTCGCCGATGGCCTTGGCTGCCTCGGTGCGGGCCACCTCAAGATCGACGGGTTTCAGATGTTTGCCGGGCCGGTCGGTGAATGGCTTTTCGCCTTTCAGGATCTTGCCTGCGATGCCCTTGGGCCAGCCGCCGGGGGGCTGGCCGAGACTGCCGCGCATCATGTCGACCACGCTTTCGGGGAAGGCAACGTCAACTTCGGGGTCTTCGACCTGGGCGCGGCTCAGCCCCTGGGCGACCATCATCAGCGCCATGTCGCCCACCACCTTCGAGCTTGGCGTGACCTTGACGATATCACCGAACATCGCGTTCACATCGGCATAGGTCTGGGCCACCTGGTGCCAGCGGTCCTCAAGCCCGAGCGAACGCGCCTGCGCCTTGAGGTTGGTGAATTGCCCTCCGGGCATTTCATGCAGATACACCTCGGATGCCGGGGCCTGCATCCCGGATTCAAATGCCACATAATGGGCGCGGACCGCCTCGAAATAGTTGGAAATCTCGCGCACGGCGGAAATGTCCAACCCGGTTTCGCGCTCGGTATGGGTCAGCGCCTCGACAATCGTGCCAAGGGTCGCCTGAGACGTGTTGCCCGACAGCGAATCCATGGCGCAATCCACCGCATCCACCCCCGCCTCGGCGGCGGCCAGAATGGTGGCACA
>JAACVA010000168.1:3039-12135 GCA_009992615.1 Rhodobacterales bacterium | reverse complement strand
TCAACGCATCTCTGAACCAGTCAGCGTCGTATCCCCGGTCGGCCAGCAGCCAATCCGCCTTCGGCAAGCTGTCTAGCAGGGCCGCGGCACCGGTGTAATCACTGACTTGGCCTGCCGTCATGAAGAACCGGATCGGACGTCCTTCGGCATCGGTGACGGCATGCAGCTTTGTGTTCATGCCACCCTTGGTGCGACCAATCACACGGCCCCGCTGGTCGTCGGGCCCCCCTTTTTCAACCACAGGCTTGTCGCCGTGCGGTGCGCTTTCAAATAGGTCGCGTCGATCATCACCGTCTTGGGAACCGCCGCCTCGGAGGCCAGCCCCACCATGATCCGGGCGAAGACCCCCATGTTCCCCCACCGCTTCCAACGGTTGTATAACGTCTTCGCGGGGCCATACTCTTTCGGCGCATCGCACCACCGCAAGCCATTACGATTGATGAAGATAATACCGCTCAGGACACGCCGGTCATCGACCCGCGGCACACCATAGCTCTTCGGGAAGAACGGCCGAAGCCGAGCCATCTGTGCGTCCGTCAGCCAGAAAAGATTGCTCATCGTCACCCCCGTCAGTTCGGGAGCTTGAATCACGCAACCGAGGTGACCTCAAGAAGATCAATGGGTCCTGACCCTAGACATCACACCGAACCCTGAACTGCTTGAATCGATTGAAGATGGCGAGAGCAACAGCCTGAACGCTGGTCAGGCAAAACCCGCAACTGGCGAGCCGCCGGCCCAATCTGGCTGAACCCCGAAAACGAAACCAGCGCCCCTGAAATCAGAGACGCCGCATGAAAACAGTGGACAACTCCTTTGACAAATACCGCGACCGGGCGCGGGTCTGTAGCGGACTGTTTGCGATATGTTCTTGCGGCACGTTCAAGGTGATCACTCATCAGTTGATGAGGGTTTCGAGATAGGCGCCGTAATCGTTCTTGGCGAAGCGCACGGCGCGTTCGGCGAGTGCCCTGGCATCAATCCAGCCCTTGGCAAAGGCGATCTCGTCCGGGCTGCCGGTTTGCAGGCCCTGGCGAGATTGCAATGTACGCACGAAGTTACCCGCGTCCAGCAGGCTGGCATGGGTGCCGGTGTCGAGCCAGGCATAGCCACGGCCCATGGTCTCAACCGTCAGCGTGCCCTCTTCGAGGTACATTTCCAGCAAGGTCGTGATTTCCAACTCACCGCGGGCGGATGGTTTGACCCGCGCCGCTTTTTCCGAAGCCGTGCCGTCGAGGCAGTAGAGCCCGGTCACCGCGTAATGCGACGGCGGGTGTTCTGGTTTCTCGATGATGCCACGAACGGTGCCGTCCGCATCGAAATCGACCACGCCATAGCGTTCCGGGTCGGCCACGCGATAACCGAAAACCGTCCCGCCCGCGTCGCGCTTCGTTGCGCGGGTCAGCATTTCGGGCAAGCCGTGGCCGAAGAAGATGTTGTCACCAAGCACCATGAGCGAGGGCGCGCCATCGAGGAAGCCCTCAGACAAGGTGTATGCCTGCGCCAGTCCATCCGGGTTGGTTTGGGTGATGTAGGTAAGCGCAATACCCCATTGGCTTCCATCGCCCAGCACGCGGCGGAATTGGTCGCTGTCCTCTGGCGTGGTTATCACGGCGATCTCGCGGATCCCGGCCAGCATCAGCACCGAAAGCGGGTAATAGACCATAGGCTTGTCGTAAATCGGAAGCAGCTGTTTCGACACGCCAATGGTGACGGGATAAAGCCGCGTGCCAGAGCCACCGGCAAGAATGATGCCCTTGCGATTTGTCATGCTGAAATCTCTCCAAGTTCTGTCAATACGTCACGCAACCCAACGCGCCAGTCAGGGCGTGGCAAGGCGAAAACCGTTTCTGTGGTCATGCAATCAAGCCGCGAATTGAGCGGTCTCTGCGCCGCGGCAGGATAGTCGGCGGTGCCGATGCCACTGATCGCCACGTTGCGTTCCGTGAGGGCGAAGATCGCCTCAGCAAAGCCTTTCCAGCTTACATCAGGTGTGCCGGAATAGTGGTAAGTTCCAGATTTGCCGGGGTCTGTGCGCAACTGCTCGGCGATTGCCAAGCAGGCAGCGGCAATATCTGCCGCGGGCGTCGGTCCGCCGATCTGGTCATCAACGATGCTCAGCGCGTCATGCGTTTCCGACAGGCGCAGCATGGTGCGCAGGAAATTTGCCCCGTGGGCCGAGAACACCCAAGAGGTGCGCAAGATGGCGTGCCGGCCGCCCACCTGCACGATGGCGCGCTCTCCGTCCAGCTTGGACCGGCCATAGGCGTTTTGCGGGGCGGGGGTGTCGTCGGGGTGCCATGGGGCTGTCCCGCTGCCGTCGAACACATAGTCAGTCGAGATATGCACAAGCGGGATGCCAAGTGAGGCGCATTCGCGCGCCATGACAGCTGGAGCCTTGGCGTTGATACGCATGGCCAGCGCATCGTCTTCCTCGGCACGGTCAACGGCCGTGTAGGCGGCGGCATTGATCACGGCGTCGGGGGCATGGGCGCGGATCGCGGTTGCGCAGGCGTCGGGGTCGGCCAAATCGGTTCTGTCACGGCTCAGAAACACCGCCGCGGGCGCGCGGCGGGCCAGTTCGGTGGCCACCTGACCGCTTTGCCCAAAGACAAGCAGTCTCATGCCATTACACCCAGCCGCTGACCAACGCCTGCACGGTCTTGTAGCGCGCGCCACCAGGGTTCGTTGGCGAGAAACCATTCGACAGTGCGCTTCAGTCCCTGCTCCAGTGTCACTGAGGGCTGCCAGCCCAATTCGTCATGGATACGGGCTGGATCAATCGCATAGCGCGCGTCATGGCCGGGTCGGTCGGTGACGAAGGTGATAAGATCGGCATAAGAGCCGTCCGCACGCGGACATTTTTCATCAAGAATGGCGCAGATCATGCGCACAAGATCGAGGTTGCTACACTCGTTCTCGCCACCGATGTTATAGCTGCGGCCAAGCAGGCCTTTTTCCAGCACCAACAGCAAGGCATCGGCGTGGTCTTCAACGTAAAGCCAGTCGCGCACGTTCGATCCGTCACCGTAAATCGGCAGCGGTTTACCGGCGAGGGCGTTCAGGATGGTCACCGGCACCAGCTTTTCTGGGAAATGGAACGGGCCGTAATTGTTGGAACAATTGCTCAACACAATCGGCAGGCCGTAAGTCTCGCCCCAGGCGCGCACCAGATGGTCGCTGGCGGCCTTTGACGCCGAATAGGGACTGCGTGGATCATAGGGCGTGTCTTCCGTGAACTTGCCGGTCGCGCCTAATGATCCGAACACCTCATCGGTTGAGATATGGTGGAACCGAAACGCATCCGGTTTGCCCTGCGCCACCCAAAAGGCGCGCGCGGCCTCCAGCATTTGGTAGGTGCCAGTGATATTGGTCTCGATGAAGGTGCCGGGCCCGTCGATGGACCGGTCGACATGGCTCTCGGCGGCCAGATGCATCACCGCATCAGGCCGGTGCGCGGTAAAGATCCGGTCCAGCGCCGCACGGTCACGGATATCGGCATGTTCAAAGCTGTAATTCGGGCCTTTGGCGGCTTCGGCCACGTTGTCGACACAAGCGGCGTAGGTCAGTGCGTCAAGATTGACAACCGCGTGTCCGCGCGCGGTGGCCAACCGAACCACCGCCGATCCAATAAAACCGCAACCGCCGGTGATCAAAAGCTTCATCAGCTTAACCCTTCTACATAAAATATTCTGGCAGGTCCGCCAGTCGTGGTGCGGCAGCATCCTTGTCTGACAAAACGGGGGCGCCAGACAGACCCCAATCAATCCCGATTTCAGGATCGTCGAACCGCACCGCTGCATCGCAATCAGGGGCGTAATAATCCGAACATTTGTAGACAATTTCGGTATCCGGCGCGCGCGTGACAAACCCGTGCAGAAACCCCTCAGGGATCAGCACCTGTTTGCCATTGTCAAAACTCAGCTCGACACCCACCCATTGCCCGAAAGTCGGGCTGCCATGCCGGATGTCGACGGCTACGTCATAAAGCGCCCCCCGCCCGCAGCGCACCAGCTTGGCCTGCGCATGTGGCGGCGTCTGGAAATGCAGCCCCCGCAGGGTGCCAACCTCGCGCGACACTGAATGATTGTCCTGCACGAAATCAATATCGATCCCGGCGCACACCATCCGCTGTCGGTTCCAGCTTTCGGAAAAGAACCCACGATTATCTCCAAAGCGACGCGGGGTCAGAATGATGACGCCAGGCAGTGATGTCTGTTCGATTTCCATGGAGGTCGCCTCTCGTTTCCAATCCGCCGCCGAATGCCATGGGCCATCAGCCTCAGCAAAGGGGCACAGATATCAGGATTTATGTCATCAGCCGTGTCGGGACGCGATACACACTCGCATCACAAGCCTGGGCAGCAAGAAAATTCATCTCAGTTTGTCCGCGTACAACCGCATTATCTCAACTTATCCCCGCAAGGCAGCCCAAAACCCAAGTGTTATATGGGGTGTAGCATTGCCGGAAATGCCCCGAGAGTTGGCACCAGACCGAGAAGACCAGCAGCAGCACCTGGTAAGGAAGCGAAAAATGTAGGCATCTCGATTTTTGATCAATTTTTGTTGCCGCGCAGCGGTGGGTGTGGTGTGACGCGGGAGGAGGGCCGTCGTTTGGTGGCCCAGTGCCCCGGGACGGTCAGGGCGCGGTGTCTGTCACGCCCGGTTTTCCGGCCTTGCGGCCTGATCTGCTTCCTGGTTTGCCCGGGGATTACGCTGGGCAAAGGGTTGATGCGGCGCAACTGGACGAGGCTGCCCATGTTATGTGCGAGGTTTTTCATCCCGATCCTGGCCTTGGCCCGCACCATGCCGATCGTGCACAACAGCGTGCCGCCCCCCTCCGTGCCCTCATACCCACCGCGGTTCGCGTCCGTCCACATCCGTCATTCCTCACAAGTCCAGGCCTGGATCAAGGTTTCACAAGGGATGTCGAAAATTCAAAATGATCCCGGATGGACAATTAAACCATCATCTTGGCACATTGCGATGCCGTCTGGCGAGGACGGCAACCATCCCATTACCGATGGTGGAGACTGTCAGCCGCAGCTTCAGCGCCGACAGGGCTGTCAGACCGGACGGTTACCATCGTATATGTACGGGCACGTCCGGGTTCTCAACCTTGGGCGTGTGTCTCATCGACAAAAGCGGTCGTCACCGCGTGGGCGATCGGACGATATGTCTGGTCTTGGCCGACATTTGCCGTCACAAGACCGATGGTAAGCACCTACCCCGAACGCGAACGACCATGCCCGACTGGATCATCACCCCCGGCCTTACGCCCTATGCCCCGGCACTGGCCCGGATGGAGGAAATCGCCACCGGCATCCGCGCCGGCACGCACGCTGAAACAATCTGGCTGTTGGAACATCCACCACTGTACACCGCCGGTACCAGTGCGCGGGCAGAAGATCTGATCCTGCCCGACCGATTTCCTGTCCATGAGGCGCGGCGCGGCGGGCAGTACACTTATCACGGGCCGGGGCAGCGCGTGGCCTATGTAATGCTTGACGTTGCCGCACGGGGGCGAGATGTGCGTCGCTTCGTGCATGACATGGAATCCTGGGCAATCGCCGCCTTGGCGGAATTCAACGTGACCGGCCTGGTGCGCGAAGGACGCGTCGGGGTCTGGGTCGAACGGCCGGACAAGCCGCGCGGCCCCGATGGTGCGCTGCGCGAGGACAAGGTGGCGGCCATCGGCATCCGTCTGCGCCGCTGGGTGTCCTATCACGGGCTTTCGATCAACGTTGAACCCGACCTCAGCCATTTCGACGGTATCGTGCCCTGCGGCATCCGTGATCACGGGGTGACCAGTCTGGTCGATCTGGGGCTGCCCGTAACGTTGGACGATGTGGATGTTGCGCTGCGGCGCAGCTTTGCAACGGTGTTTGGCGGCTGAGCAAAAGGTCGGGTTTTCCTGACTGAAGCGGCGCGAAACGAATTGGTAGGATTTCATGGTATATTTGCCCCGTCAATTCTGACCAGGGGGTCTGCCATATATGTTATGCCCATCGTCCTGACAGCGATTGCGCTGGGAATGGCCGCCGCCTCGCTCACCTTCACCTGAACGGTGTCACAGTGTCTGCGCCACTCGATCTGAGACGTCACAAGCAGGCGACTGGATGCAGCGATCACTTTTTCCGGTCCTGCGGCGGAACGCAACATTGCCCCTGCCCCCGGAATGGCATTACAACAGTGACAATGCTCTGGCCAGAAGATCGGGCGGAGACAGCCAATTTCGGGAACCAGGAGACACCACATGGCGGATGCAGCCGTTCATGGCCACGATGGACACGACACGCGGGGGTTCTTTACCCGCTGGTTTATGTCCACGAACCATAAAGATATCGGTATCCTTTACCTTTTCGTGGCCGGCTTCACCGGCTTCATTTCGGTCGCCTTCACGGTCTACATGCGGATGGAGCTCATGGAGCCGGGCGTGCAGTACATGTGCATGGAGGGCGCCCGTCTGACTGCGGCGGCGGTTGGCGAATGCACCCCCAACGGCCATCTCTGGAACGTGCTGATCACCGGCCACGGCATCCTGATGATGTTTTTTGTGGTGATTCCGGCGCTTTTCGGTGGGTTTGGCAACTATTTCATGCCGCTTCAGATCGGCGCGCCCGACATGGCGTTTCCGCGCCTCAACAACCTGTCGTTCTGGCTGTATGTTGCGGGCACATCGTTGGCCGTGGCATCGGTTCTGGCGCCAGGGGGAAATGACCAGGCCGGGTCGGGCGTTGGCTGGGTGCTCTACCCGCCGCTGTCCACCAACGAGGGCGGCTTTTCAATGGATCTGGCGATTTTCGCTGTCCACGTTTCGGGTGCCAGTTCGATTCTTGGCGCGATCAACATGATCACGACCTTCCTGAACATGCGTGCGCCGGGGATGACCCTGTTCAAGGTGCCACTGTTCTCGTGGTCGATCTTCGTCACCTCCTGGCTGATCCTGCTGTCTTTGCCGGTTCTCGCAGGTGCCATCACGATGTTGCTGACCGATCGAAATTTCGGCACCACGTTCTTTGATCCCGCAGGCGGCGGCGATCCGGTGCTGTACCAGCATATCCTCTGGTTCTTCGGGCACCCGGAAGTTTACATCGTGATCCTGCCGGGGTTCGGCATCATCAGCCACGTCATTGCAACCTTTTCGCGCAAACCGATCTTTGGCTATCTGCCGATGGTCTGGGCGATGATTGCCATTGGCGCG
Organism: Rhodobacterales bacterium; assembly: GCA_009992615.1. Classification (GTDB taxonomy): domain Bacteria; phylum Pseudomonadota; class Alphaproteobacteria; order Rhodobacterales; family Rhodobacteraceae; genus Oceaniglobus. The sequence continues at coordinate 4,934 of JAACVA010000168.1, read as the reverse complement.
CTGGGCTTCGTCGTGTGGGCGCACCACATGTACACTGTCGGTCTTTCGCTGACGCAACAGAGCTATTTCATGATGGCGACGATGGTGATCGCGGTTCCGACCGGCATCAAGATCTTCAGCTGGATCGCCACGATGTGGGGCGGCTCGGTTGAGTTCAAGGTGCCCATGCTGTGGGCGTTCGGCTTCCTGTTCGTGTTCACACTGGGCGGGGTCACCGGCATCGTTCTGTCGCAGGCCGGGATCGACCGGGCCTATCACGACACCTACTATGTCATCGCGCACTTCCACTATGTGATGAGTCTTGGGGCCGTGTTTGCGATCTTTGCGGGAATCTATTTCTATTTCCCGAAGATGTCGGGCAAGATGATTCCCGAATGGATCGGCCGGATACATTTCTGGGCGTTCTTCATCGGCACAAACCTGACTTTCTTCCCCCAGCACTTTCTTGGCCGTCAGGGTATGCCGCGCCGTTACATCGACTATCCCGACGCCTTCGCGCTGTGGAATTACGTTTCGAGCTGGGGCGCATTTTTGTCCTTTGCCTCGTTCGTCTTCTTCATCGTGGCGATTTTCTGGGTGATGCTGGCAAAGCCGCGCACGGTTGGGGCCAATCCCTGGAACGAATATGCCGATACGCTGGAATGGACCCTGCCCAGCCCGCCGCCCGAGCATACGTTTGAAACCCTTCCCAAACAGAGCGATTGGGACAAGCGCCACGCGCATTAGGGCCAAGCACCATGCCCCTGACATGGGAATGTGATCCGCAGGGGGCCCCGGTTGATGCCGGGGCCTTTTTACATGGGCCGGATGCCCCGACCCTGGCCCATGCGGTGTTGTGGCCGCACCGATCCCTGCCGCGCAAGGGAATGGCAGGCGTGATCGGCTTTGCCTTCGTGATGATCCTGATTCCGGTGATTCCGCTGCTCGGATCGCCGGTGCTGTGGGGGCTGCTGCCCTTCACAATGGGCGCGGTCTGGCTGCTGTGGTTCTTCCTCGAACGCAGCTATGCCACCGGCGCGCTGCGCGAAGATCTGATGCTGTGGAGCGATCGGATTGAAATCGTGCGGACAAATGCGCATGGGCCTGTGCAACACTGGGCCGCCAATCCGTTCTGGGTGCGTGTCTCGCTTACCGCAAAGGGCGGGCCGGTCGACAACTATGTCACGCTTTCGGGGGCGGGGCGCGTGGTGGAATTGGGCGCCTTCCTGTCCCCCGACGAACGCAAAACGCTGCACGCGGATTTGCACCGCTTGCTGAACCGCCTGCCCCATTGAAAGAACACGACATTTATCGCAATGCATACCGCCCGCTTTTGCAAAACGGTTCCGCGGCAGTCTGAACCGGACCGCTGCGAAAGGTGGGTTATCAGCCTAGCCGTGCCTTCAGCCGCCCACCGACGACACCGAAATCCATCTGGCCGGTGTACTTGCCTTTCAGAACCGCCATGACCCGGCCCATATCCCGAATAGACTCGGCCCCGGTTTCAACGATGGCGGCCTCCAACGCAGCATCGACCTCGGCCTCGGACAACTGACGCGGCAGAAAATCCTCGATTACGGTGATCTCGCGCAATTCCTGCTCGGCCAGTTCGAGGCGTCCGCCTTCCTCATAGGCGCGCGCGCTTTCCTGGCGCTGCTTTACCATCTTGCCAAGAATCCCAAGTACTTCAGTGTCGCCCACACGCGCATCCTCGCCGCCGCCTTCGCCACGCAGCGCAATATCGCGGTCTTTGATGGCGGCGTTGATCAGACGCAAGGTCGTCAAACGCTCGGCCTGTTTGCTTTTCATGGCGGATTTCAGGGCGTCGCCGATGCGGGTTCGAAGATCCATCTATGCCTGTCCGATGCTGTGATCAAAGACCAGAGGATACTTCAAAGAGGGATCGCCTGCAACCG
>JAACVA010000168.1:0-3023 GCA_009992615.1 Rhodobacterales bacterium | reverse complement strand
CCTTCTGAAATAAAACGATTTATCATTTCCTTAGCGGCCCTTGACCACTGTTGTAGGGGCCATTAGGTTGCCAGAGGTTTAACCACCCCCTCCCAAGGAACACCCGATGCCCTTTTCGCCCAGCCAAACCCGCCCCACTGCCTGCCTGGCGCTGGCTGATGGAACCCTGTTTTTTGGGCATGGTTTTGGTGCCACAGGTCAGACTGTCGCCGAGTTGTGCTTCAACACCGCGATGACCGGCTATCAGGAGATCATGACCGATCCATCCTACGCCGGGCAGATCGTCACCTTTACCTTTCCGCATATCGGCAATACCGGGACAAACCCCGAAGACGACGAAACCGACCAGCCGGTGGCGGCCGGCATGATCGTGAAATGGGATCCGACCACGCCCAGCAACTGGCGCAGCGCGGCCACGTTGAATGACTGGCTGGTGCGCAACGGCCGCATTGCCATGGGGGGGGTCGACACCCGCCGCCTGACCCGTGCCATTCGCCAACAGGGCGCGCCGCATGTCGCCCTGGCTCATAACCCCGATGGCATTTTTGACGTCGAAGCGCTGGTCGCCACGGCCCGGGCCTTCAAGGGCCTCGTGGGGGTGGACCTGGCGCGCGAGGTCACCTGTGCCCAGTCCTATCGCTGGGACCAGATGCGCTGGGCCTGGCCCGACGGTTATGTGCGGCGCGACACGCCGGGGCACAGGGTGGTTGCCATAGATTATGGTGCCAAACGGAATATCCTGCGTTGTCTGGCCAGTGCCGGCTGTGATGTGACAGTTCTTCCGGCCAGTGCCACCGCCGAGGATGTGTTGGCCCAAGGGCCAGCGGGGTTGTTCCTGTCGAACGGGCCGGGAGATCCGGCGGCGACGGGCGAATATGCCGTCCCGATGATCCGCGACGTGCTGGCACGGTCGAACATTCCAGTGTTCGGAATTTGCCTTGGCCACCAGATGTTGGCCCTGGCCCTTGGGGCGCGGACGGTCAAGATGAATCACGGTCATCACGGCGCAAACCATCCGGTAAAGGACGTGGAGACAGGAAAGGTGGAAATCACCTCGATGAACCACGGCTTTACAGTCGACAGTCAGACCTTGCCGATGGGCGTCAAGGAAACCCACATATCACTGTTTGACGGGTCAAACTGCGGTATCCGTATGACCGATCGCCCTGTCTGGTCGGTTCAATACCACCCCGAGGCCAGTCCCGGCCCGCAGGACAGTTACTATCTGTTTGAACGCTTTGCCCGGGCCATGGATGCCGCCGCCTGAGGCCGGCTTAACCTGCGCTTAACACTTTTCCGCCAAAACGGTCAGGACATGTTCCTGAACGGTGCGGCCCATGGGAAATCAATCGCTGCGCATCGCCCAGAGGGCGCCGGCTACGAGTGCGACGCAAAGGTCTGGCCGGCTGGGCGCGTTGCTGTTGGGCGCGGGGCAGATTACATCTGCCGCCTTGTCAGGGGCGCTGACACAGCAGGCTTTTACAGGTGCAGCGCTTGGGGAAATCCTCTGCGCTCAAGGCGCTATATCCGAAGAGGCTCTGTTCGACGCGCTCGCCGTGCAGTTCGGGACGATCCGGGTGGACTTGACCCGCGTCCAGCCCGATATGCGTCTGATAGACCGTCTGGGTGAAGGCTTTTGTGCGGCCCACGGGGTTTTTCCCCTGGCACGGGCCGGGGCGCTGACCGTTATCGCCACATGCGAACCGCAGCGGTTTCATCTGATTGCACCGTTCATGGAACAACACCTCGGGCGGTTGTCGATGGTGTTGTGTCGCCGGGCCGATTTGCACCTGGTTCTGAATGGCAGTCGCAAACGCCACCTTGCCCTCGCCGCAGCCAGCCGCAGCCCCAAGCGGGAAAGCTGTCGCAGTCTGGGGGCGCAATGGCTGACGCGGGGTGGAATTGCCATGCTGTGCGCCCTCGCCTTGGCGCTGTCGGCCGCGCCGATCTGGGCCTTTTCGGCGCTGACCTTGCTGGCCTTGGGTGTGTTGACGGTGAACACCGTCTTTGTCGGGTTGATGGGCGCGCTTTGGTTGCATGATCGGCGCCGGACCCGACCCACAGTATCACCACCGCCTCTGCGACCGGTGCCGGTATCGCTGCTTGTGCCGCTGTTAAAGGAAAGGCAGATCGCCCAACATCTGGTGCGTCGCCTGGCGCGGATTGACTATCCAGTGGAACAGATTGAAATCCTGCTTGTCGTCGAAGAAGACGATGCCGTTACGCGCGCCACGCTGGCGGCCTGTGACCTGCCCGCCACCATGCGCATTCTCACCGTCCCGCGCGGCGGGGTTCAGACAAAACCCCGGGCGCTGAACTTTGCCCTTGATTTTTGCCGCGGCAGCATCGTCGGGGTCTATGATGCCGAAGATGCCCCCGATCCCGGCCAGATTGCAGCTGTCGTGCGGCAATTCACGCATTCGGTGCCCCAGGTGGCCTGCCTGCAAGGGCGGCTGGATTACTATAATCCCCACACCAATTGGCTGTCGCGCTGTTTCACTGTGGAATATGCCACCTGGTTTCGCGTCATGTTGCCGGGCATGGCGCGGCTGGGGCTGGCACTGCCACTGGGGGGAACGACGTTGTTCTTCCGCAAATCCGCCCTGATTGCGCTGGGGGGATGGGATGCGCATAACGTGACCGAAGATGCCGATTTGGGGCTGCGCTTGGCACGGCGCGGCTTTCGCACCGATCTGCTGAACAGCGACACTCAGGAAGAGGCGAATTGCCGCGCCTGGCCTTGGGTGCGGCAACGCTCACGCTGGATCAAAGGCTATGCGATGACCTATTTCGTGCATATGCGCGATCCTGCGGCACTGTGGCGCGATCTGGGGCCGCGGCGGTTTTGGGGGATGCAGGTCTTGTTCCTGGGAAGCCTCCTGGGGGTGCTGACCGCGCCATTGCTCTGGGCCTTTGCAATCATGCTGGTGGGGCTTGCGCACCCGTGGGCGCCGGTTCTGGACGGTGCGGCGGGTACGGTTCTAGCTGCCGGAATGGCGGGGGCGACGATGGTTCACTGGGCG
>JAACVA010000286.1 GCA_009992615.1 Rhodobacterales bacterium | reverse complement strand
TCAGCACCGGCACGCGCGCCTTGGGGTTGATCGCGGCATAGGTGGCGGTGCGTTGTTCACCGGTGACAAAATCGACCCATACAAGATCATGCGGCGCACCGATTTCCTCAAGCGCGATATGCGGGGCCACCGCAACTGAACCTTTGGACAAGTGCAATGTCAGTTTCATCCGGCTTGACCGCCTGTTGCCATCTGGTTGTGCTTGCGCGCGACAAACTGCTTGGCCGTTTCTACCGCCACGGCGGCATCGCGGCAATAAGCATCGGCACCGATGGCACGCCCGAACTCTTCATTCAGCGGTGCGCCGCCGACCAGCACGATGTAATCATCGCGGATGCCTTGGGCGACCATTGTGTCGATCACCACCTTCATGTAGGGCATCGTGGTGGTCAACAGGGCCGACATGCCCAGGATGTCGGGCTGTTCCGCGGCAAGTGCTGCCAGATATTTCTCGACCGAATTGTTGATCCCCAGATCCAGCACCTCGAACCCGGCCCCCTCCATCATCATGCCGACAAGGTTCTTGCCGATGTCGTGGATGTCGCCCTTGACGGTGCCAATCACCATCTTGCCCATGCGCGGCGCGCCGGTTTCCACCAACAGGGGCTTCAGGATGGCCATGCCGCCCTTCATCGCATTGGCGGCCAGCAGCACCTCGGGGACAAACAGGATGCCGTCACGAAAATCGTTGCCCACCACGGTCATTCCCGACACCAATGCGCGCGTCAGGATGTCGTAAGGTGTCCAGCCGCGCGCAAGCAGGATGCGCACCGATTCCTCGATTTCATCTCTCATCCCATCGTACAGATCGTCGTGCATCTGCAACACCAGGTCATCATCGGACAGATCGGCCAGGATGATGTCGTCGTTTTGGTCGGCCATGGCTGTCTCCGGGCGCTGGGCACTGATCCTTGCGGTATCTAGCGGCATTTGCGCGCGCCTCTGGGGGCAGATTGCGACACCGCCGGTGCGAGGACCGACGCGCACACCACTGGCCGGGCCTGTCGGGAATCGGATTGCATTGTGTTCTTTTTTTGTTCTATCGTTGTGCGATGGAGCAGGATCAAGATCAGAACATCGCGCCGGGCCGGCGCCGGGGCAGGGGCGCGGCCTTCAATCCGGCGGTGCGGTTCGACCCTTATGTGCGCCAGAGCGAACCCGACGGTTGGGCGCCGGATGACGATCTGCCACCCCTGCGCACCAGCGTTTCTGTCGAGGTGCCGCGCCGGGTGATCACGCGCAACACGTCGCCCGATATTTTCTTTGATCGGTCGGTCAACCCGTATCGCGGCTGCGAACACGGCTGCATCTATTGCTTTGCGCGGCCGAGCCACGCCTATCTGGGGCTGTCGCCGGGGCTGGATTTTGAAACCCGTCTGATCGCCCGCCCCAGCGCGCCCGACCGTCTGGCGCGTGAGCTTTCGGCGCCGCGCTACAAGGTGGCGCCGATTGCGATTGGCACCAACACAGACCCCTATCAACCGATCGAGCGGGACCGCCGGATCATGCAGCAGTTGTTGCAGGTGCTTGCGCAATTCCGCCACCCCGTCACCATCGCCACCAAAGGCACACTGATAGAGCGCGACGTGGATATTTTGTCTGAAATGGCCGATGACGGGCTGGCGCGGGTCGGCATTTCGCTGACCACGCTGGACGCCACCCTGGCGCGGCGGCTGGAACCCCGTGTGCCGTCGCCGGCCCGGCGTCTGCGCGCGATCGAGGTTCTGGCGAAGGCGGGCATCCCGGTGCGGGTCATGGTGTCGCCGGTGATTCCCGGCCTGACCGACCCCGAGGTTGAACGGATACTCGCATCGGCACGGGATGCGGGGGCGGTCGCGGCCCGCTGGATCATGCTGCGCCTGCCGCTTGAGGTATCACCGCTGTTCGTCGCCTGGCTGCGCGAACATTATCCTGACCGGGTGAGCAAGGTGATGGCGCGTCTGCGCGAAATGCACGGTGGCAAGGAATACAGCGCCCAGTGGCACCACAGGATGCGCGGCGAGGGGCTCCATGCCGACATGATCGCAAAACGGTTCGATCTGGCCTGTGCGCGGCTTGGGCTGGTCGAAACGTTGCCGCCGCTGCGGTGCGATCTGTTTCATGTGCCGCCGCGCCCGGGCGACCAGTTGTCGTTGTTCTGAAAGGCGGTGTCGGGCAGATTGGGGGCACTGCAGAAAGGATGGAACTGTGCGATGAGCTGGAATGCACGATATGAGGGCAAGGAATATCTG
>JAACVA010000167.1 GCA_009992615.1 Rhodobacterales bacterium | reverse complement strand
TCCGGCCCGCTCCGCAGGATCGTGGGCACGACCGCGATGGATTCGACGTTGTTCACCGTGGTCGGACAGCCGTACAGGCCCGCCCCCGCCGGAAACGGCGGCTTCATCCGCGGCATCCCCTTCTTGCCCTCAAGCGATTCCAGCAGCGCGGTTTCCTCGCCACAGATATAGGCCCCCGCCCCATGGTGCAGGAACACATCATAATCCCAGCCGGAACCGGCAGCATTCTTGCCCAGCAACCCATCGTCATAGGCGGCGTCAATCGCCGCCTGAAGAACCTCACGCTCGCGGATATATTCACCGCGAATATAGATATAACAGGTGTGTGCGCCCATCGCAAAACCGGCGATCAGGCACCCCTCGACCAGGGTGTGCGGATCGTGGCGCATGATCTCACGGTCCTTGCAGGTGCCGGGTTCAGACTCATCCGCGTTGACCACCAGATAGGACGGGCGCCCGTCATTTTCCTTGGGCATGAACGACCATTTCAACCCTGTCGGAAAACCGGCGCCGCCCCGCCCCCGCAGGCCCGATGCCTTCATCTGGTCAACGATCCAGTCACGCCCCTTCTTCAGGATGTCGCCGGTGCCGTCCCAGTGGCCGCGCGACTTGGCGCCCGCAAGCGTGCGGTCGTGCATCCCATAAATATTGGTAAAAATCCGGTCCTGATCTTTCAGCATCACGTCGTCCTTATTTCAGCGGGTCTTGTCGGCGCGCCGTTTGCGCCAAACCCTGAATGTGACCAGCAGCGCCCAGACCATGACGGCCAGCGTGGCGAAATCGAACAGAAACAGCACACGGGCACTGACCACGCCCCGTGCGCCGGCGTATTGCAGCGCCATCCAGCCCAGCATCGCCCCGGCGATCGCAAATCCCGCCGCACGCTGTTGGCGGGCAAGGGACTGGTCGGCATCGGTTTTTTGCGTCATCGGACCTCGGGGTTTCAGGGGTTGAACGGGCCGCCGGGGCACGGCCGCCCGATCATAACGCGGTTGAGGGTGGCAGGTCAGTGCAGCTCACTCCCGCGAACCTTTTTCGAAAACTCTGTTTCGCCACCAGCGGCAAGCAATCTGGCCTGTTCAACCCAGGCGTCACGGCTGACGCGGCCTTTGAACCCTTCAAGGTTTTCATCAACCCAGTCCACCTCAGCGTCGGACCAACCGGCGATCTGGTCAAAGTGATAAAACCCAAGTGAATGACAAAGTTCCTCAAGCTTCGGGCCGATTCCCTTGATTTGCTTCAGATCGTCCGCCGCACCGTCGCGCGGCGCGGCCAGCGCGCTTGGCCGCGTTGCAAGGGCCGCATCTGCCGATACCGAAGGTTCGGCTGTGGCTGAAACCGGCTCGGTCGTTACAACGGCTGCCGCCACAGGACGCGGCGGGGCGGACGAAGCGACGGACGGCGCACGGTCTAACTTACGCACCGGGGCGTCGGTCTTGCGGTGAAATCCGATCATCAGAACCAATCCGGCCACAATTGCCACAAGTGCCGCCAGAAATACCGCCGGTGACACAGCATAATTGCCCAAGATCATCAAAGCAACAAAGGCCACAAATCCAACTGTTCCGGCCAATGCACCCACCATCAACATGGTGTCTTGGTTTTGTTTCGACATGAGCAGAATCTCCTTTTTCAGCTGTTTCCCAAGTCACGCGGACATAATGTCGCATACCCTAGTTTCTAGCGCGCTTTGAGAAGTCTGTCTCCTGTCCTGTTGCCAAAATCGCCGCTTGGGCGACCCAATCATCACGGATGACCCGACAGTTGGCGCCTTTCAGAGTCTGATCCACCCAGGCGATCTCGGCGGCCGACCAGGCAGCGATCTGATCAAGGTGATACACACCCAGATCGTTCAGCATCGCAACCGTCGAAGACGCAACGCCTTCGATTTTTGTCAGATCATCGGCCACGCCATCCCGCGCCTGGCCCAACCCGGCCGGGCGCACCGCGTCATCCGGAGCAATCGCCGCCGCAGCACGGCTGGCCGCAGACAGAGAGGCGGGCAGATCGTCTGCCGAAGATACAACGGCGCCACCGACAGGCCTGGCCGCGTTGATTTCCGGCGCTTCCTGTTTTGTTACGCCGGTTTGATCGGCGGGAATCTGCGCCGCAGGTTTTGGCCCCCGCCCCCGCGCCCCGGTGGCATCAACGGGCACATCCGGCGGCGCGTCACGCCGCCACGGGGTGACAAGAGGCACCTCGCTGCCGTCGATCCGTTTCAGCGTATCACCCAGAGCGATGGCAAGTCCGGCACTGGCATTATGTGGTGCGCGCCCATCGGCGTGGGCGGTCAGGCTGGTCAACCCCGACGACGGTTCGGCCGCATACCGGCCGTTCTGCGGCCCCGGCGTCGGCACCTTGCCCGCCGCCATGTCATCCAACAGCGCGGCCAGCTTTTCCGCGGTCAGGTCTTCGTAATAATCCTTGCCGATCTGGGCCATCGGCGCATTGGCGCAGGCCCCCAGGCATTCGACCTCTTCCCAGGAAAACTTGCCATCGGCAGACAGGTGATGGGGCTGTTTCGCGATCCTGTCACGACACACCGCCACGAGATCTTCGGCGCCACAGATCATACAGGATGTGGTGCCACAGATCTGGACATGCGCCACGCTGCCCACCGGCGCGAGTTGGAACATGAAATAAAACGTCGCAACCTCAAGCACCCGGATATACGCCATGTCCAACATGCGCCCGACCTCTTCGATCGCCGGGCGCGACAGCCAGCCTTCCTGTTCCTGGGCGCGCCATAACAGCGGGATAACCGCGCTGGCCTGCCGACCTTCGGGAAATTTGGTGATCTGCGCTTCGGCCCAGGCCAGATTGGCGGGGGTGAAGGCAAAGTTGTCGGGTTGTTCAGCGTTAAGGCGGCGGAGCATCAGATCGGATCCCTGTAGACTTGGCAGAGGGCGGAGCCTCCGGCGGGAGTATTTTGACAAAGAAGAAACACGGGCACGCCTAACGGTCGATCTCGCCGAACACCACGTCCATCGAACCGATGATTGCCGACACATCGGCCAACTGATGGCCCGTTGCAACGTGATCCATGGCCTGAAGATGCAAAAAGCCCGGTGCGCGCAATTTGGCACGATAGGGTTTATTTGTCCCGTCGGCCACGAGGTAGACGCCGAATTCACCTTTCGGCGCCTCGACAGCGGCATAGATTTCACCGGCCGGTACATGGAAGCCTTCGGTATACAGCTTGAAATGATGGATAAGCGCCTCCATCGAGGTTTTCATGTCGCCCCGGTTGGGCGGCGCCATCTTGCCGCGGGTCATTACCGGGCCGGGTTCTAACCGCAGTTTCGCACAGGCCTGATGGATGATCTTGATCGATTCGCGCATTTCCTGCATCCGCACGAGATAGCAGTCATAACAATCGCCGTTCTTACCGACCGGAATCCCGAATTCGAATTCGTCATAACATTCATAGGGTTGGGCCCGGCGCAAATCCCAGGCCATGCCCGAACCCCGCACCATCACGCCGGAAAAGCCCCAATCCAACGCCTCTTGTTCGGTGACGACACCGATGTCGGCGTTGCGTTGTTTGAAGATGCGGTTTTCCGTCAAAAGCCCGTCAATGTCATCCAGCACCGCCACAAAGCTGTACGCCCAGGCGTCGATATCCTCGATCAGTTGCGGCGGCAGATCCTGATGCACCCCGCCAGGGCGGAAATAGGCGGCATGCAGCCGCGCTCCACAAGCCCGCTCGTAAAACACCATCAGCTTTTCACGCTCTTCAAAGCCCCAGAGCGGCGGCGTGAGGGCGCCAACATCCATGGCCTGAGTCGTCACATTCAGCAAATGGTTCAGAACCCGGCCGATTTCGCAATACAGCACCCGGATCAGGCTGGCCCGCCGCGGCACCGCTGTGCCGGTCAGCTTTTCAATGGCCAGACACCAGGCATGTTCCTGGTTCATGGGTGCAACATAATCCAGCCGGTCGAAATACGGCAGGTTTTGCAGGTAGGTGCGCGACTCCATCAGCTTCTCGGTGCCCCGGTGCAGCAACCCGATATGCGGATCGCACCGTTCGACAATTTCGCCGTCCAGCTCAAGGACAAGCCGCAGCACGCCATGCGCCGCAGGGTGCTGGGGCCCGAAGTTGATGTTGAAGTTGCGGATCTTCTGCTCGCCGGTCAGCGCATCATCGAATTGTCCGTCTTTCATCGTCAGACCCCTGCTTTGTTGGTCTGCCACGCTTCGGGCAGACGGCCCATCCTTTGGGCCACATATGCGTATTGTGGCGCCAGCCACGCCCGCGCCTTGTCGCGCAACGCTGCTGGCATGTCCAGCGCGCCGCCCTCATGCACAAGACGCGATTGTTCGCCCGAGCGCGGCACAATCCCGAGAAACGTGCACAACTGCTTCATGCCCGCGCCCTCAAAAACGTCTTCGTAATACATTGGAAGGAACCTGTCCCTCTCAACCGCCGCGTCAAGTCTGGACAGGGCCGCGGCATAATCGCCGCGCGCTTCAATCTCGGATTCCTTGCCCGCGAAGGTGCGCTTCAGGATATGCGCCGCGCGCTCGGGTTCGGCCGATCTGCCGTCGCCACGCCGTGCCGCCATCATCCGCACATGCGACCAGAGCCGCGCCACCGGGTCGCGCATCAGATAGACGAACCGAACGTCCCCCGTCAGCCCCGCCATGGCGCGCAGTCGGTCCACCGGCAAGAGTGCGTAGGCCGGCGTCACGTCCCCGATCACCCGCGCCGTGCCCGCACCCTGACGAAGATAGGCAAGATAGGCGGCGATGTCTTCATGCCCCAGATCCAGCACCTTCAGCCAGTCGTCGCGGTCCTGCACCCGGCGGGCCAGATCGGCGCGCCGTTCCTCGGGGGCGTCGATCAGACGCTGGGCAAGCCGGTCACGCCACGCCTTGATTTCGGCGGCCTGTGTGGCCAGCTTGCCCCGTGCCAGCGCGTCGAAATAATGCAGTTCCTTGACCGAACGAAAATGACAGGACGGATGGGCCGACAGCGCCTCGTGCAGCCAGGAGGTGCCCGATTTTGTCGCCCCCACACAAAACATCAAGGTGGCGCTGTCCATCACCCTAGCCTTTGGTGCGGTCGGTGAAATTGTCGCGAAAGGCCACGATCCACAACAGGATGATGGCCCCCACGGGCAGCAGCGCCAACAGCGCAAACCATTGAGAAATCCCGTATCGTGGCAAGATCCGCCAGAATGGCACAATCACCAAAGCCGCCAGTATCAGATACCATATCACACCGTTGCCACCCATCATCATGGCTGTGTGCCCTTCGCCTTGTCATCGCCGGGCAGGATGTATTCGGCGCCTTCCCAAGGGCTCATGAAATCGAACTGGCGGTATTCCTGCACCAGGCGGACGGGTTCATAGACCACACGCTTTTGCGCCGCGTCATAGCGCACCTCGACATATCCGGTTGTCGGAAAATCCTTGCGCAGGGGATGCCCGCGAAAGCCATAATCCGTGAGGATCCGGCGCAGATCGGGGTGACCGGTGAACAGAAGGCCGAACATATCGAACACCTCGCGTTCAAACCAATTGGCGCTGGGATGCACTGAAACAAGCGAGGGCAACATATCGTCTTCGCGCGCGCCGACGCGCAGGCGGATGCGGTGGTTCTGGTACATCGACAGGAAATGATACACCACGTCAAAGCGCACCGGGCGTTCCGGATAATCAACGGCTGTGATGTCAACCAGGGTCGAGAATTTGCAACTGCGGTCGTTTTTCAGAAACTCGACGAAAGACACCAGCGCACTTGGGGCGATGTCCATCGTCAACTCGTCATGGATCACCCCATAGGACAGGACGCAATCGGGGCGTTTTGCCTCGATATGGGCGCCCAGTTCTTTCAGTTGCTCACTCATCAATGCACCCTCCTGGTGGGTTTGTCGTACCCGGCCCCAAGGGCCGACAGCTGCACCGGCGTTGCCCGGTTCAGCGGGCAATGGTGCCAGTGCGGCGAATCTTGCGTTGCAGTTGCAGGATCCCATACAGCAGCGCCTCGGCGGTGGGCGGGCAGCCGGGCACATAGATATCCACCGGAACGATCCGGTCACAGCCGCGCACCACAGAATAGCTGTAGTGATAATAGCCGCCGCCATTGGCGCACGACCCCATCGAAATCACATAGCGCGGCTCGGGCATCTGGTCATACACCTTGCGCAGCGCCGGCGCCATCTTGTTGGTCAGGGTGCCCGCCACGATCATCACATCCGACTGGCGCGGACTGGCACGGGGTGCGACGCCAAAACGCTCGGCATCATAGCGCGGCATCGAAGTGTGCATCATTTCGACCGCGCAGCAGGCCAGACCGAAGGTCATCCAGTGCAGGCTGCCGGTGCGCGCCCAGTTCACGATATCCGCCGTGCTGGTGACAAGGAAACCCTTGTCCTGCAAATCGCGGTTCAGCGTTTGAACCGTTACCTCGCGATCGGCACCGGCGGTGTTGGTGCCCGTCATTGCCATTCCAGCGCCCCCTTCTTCCATTCATAGGCAAAGCCCACGGTCAAAACACCCAGAAACACCATCATTGACCAAAACCCCACATCGCCCAGATCCCTGAATGCCACGGCCCAGGGAAACAGGAACGCGATTTCGAGATCGAAGATGATGAACAGGATCGAGACCAGATAGAAGCGCACATCGAATTTCATCCGCGCATCGTCAAACGCGTTGAACCCGCATTCATAGGCCGACACCTTTTCAGGGTCGGGGTTGCGCACGGCCACCACCACGGCGGCCAGAATCAGGATCAGGCCAAGGGCAATCGCCATGGCCAGAAAGATCAGGATCGGCAGGTATTCTCGAAGATAAACGTCCACGGGGCGGCTCCTTTTCGCGCCGGGCGGTCCGGGCGCAGGTTCGGCTGTTGCCTGTCTAAGCCCGGGCCGGGGAAGGGTCAACCGCAAGGCCGACGCGCGAGGCCCGCTTCACGCGATCCAGGCCGGATAAAACGGCTGGTCATACAAAAGTTCGGCGCCTTCTGGCGGCAAGGATTGCTGAAACGCCGGGCGTTCAGTGATCCGGTCATACCACTGCGCAACTGCGGGAAATCCATCAAGCGCGGCGAAATGGCGCGCCATGTATACCGCCTGTCCGACACAGATGTCGGCAGCGGAAAAGCCGCTGGTCAGGATATAATCGCGGTTTTCCACCGGCGTCGACAACCGCCCCTCGATCGCGGCATAGCATTTCCGAAGGCGCGCCGACTCAAGTTTCATCACAACCGGGCTGCGCATGGTGTCCTCGTACAGCATGATGTGCTGTTGCGTCAGGGCCGCCGAATGCTGGCTGATTGTTTCGGCAAAGTGCAGCCAGACCAGAAAATCAGGGCGCTCGATCTCGCCGGGGATACGGCCCAGGCCACGTTCGGGAAAGCGTTCGCACAGCACCTCGCAAATGGCGCCGCTTTCCCACAACACGTCGCCATCCATCTCCAACGCCGGCACACGGCCCGCCGGGCTGCGTGTCAGAAACTCTTCCGACCGAAGCGAGCGGTCAAACGGGTGGACCCGCAGATTATAGCCGACCTCAAGCTCGTTCAGCAGCCAGAGCACCCGCATCGACCGGGTCTGGTGACAGTGGTGCAGCGTGATGTTCATATCGGGCCTTTATGCGGGTGGTGGGGGCGAATTTGAGTATTTCAGGCAAGAAGAAGCCGCAGACGTGGCGTACCGGATTACAGCGCCTGCCAGGCGGCACCGATTTCAGCCCGCAGGATCGACGCGATCTGATCGCAATCGGCCAGCGAGAATGTGAGCGGCAGGCGCATATCCACCAACCCGGCAAGGATCCGATCGGTTGCGGGCATCGAGCCGGGATGGGCGTAGTGCCAGTGCCGGTAGGTCGAGGTGAAGCCAGCGGGTTCGGGGGCGCCAAACCATTTCAACTCGACGCCGCGCACCTTGCAGCGTGCCAGCGCCGCCTCGATCGCAGGCGCGGGCCAGTCCAGCAGCAGCGCCTGAAACGACGAGGCCACCATGGATTCCAATGCCGGCCTGTCGATCAGGGTCAGCCCGGGCGTGCCACGCAGCCCCTGTTCGAGGCGCGCATAGCGGGCGTTCCAGGCCGCCGCCCGTTCAGGCAGCAGGGCGATCTGTGGCCGCAGGACGGCCGCGCGCAAATTGTCCATGCGGCCGGAAATATTGGGCACGTCGTATTTGATTTCGGCAAACACCTCAGGCGGCGGCGCGGCCTTGTGCCGGTCGTACAGCATATAGGACCCCGACAGCAGGATCGCCCGCGCCATGAGATCGGCATCATCGGAAATCAGGAACCCGCCTTCACCGGAATTGACGTGCTTGTATGTTTGCATCGAAAAACAGCCCAGGGCGCCAAACCGGCCCGAGGCGGTTCCGTTCCACGCCGCACCCATCGTATGGGCGCAATCCTCGACCACCCGCACCCCTGCCCCGTCACAGATCGCCATCAGCGCATCCATGTCGCAGATGTGGCCGCGCATGTGCGACAACAGCAACACGCGGGCGCCTGACGTGGCCACCTTGGCGGCAAGATCGTCAAGGTCGATCCGCAATGCGGGCGTTACCCCGACGAACACCGGCACCGCGCCCAGGCTGGCAATCGCACCGGGCACTGGCGCCAAGGTAAAGGCGTTTGACAGCACCTTGTCACCCGGTTGCACCCCCAGCGCGCGCAGGGCTGTCGCCATGGCATAACCGCCCGAAGCGACAGCCAGACAATAGCGCGCCCCGGTCTGCGCCGCAAAGTCGAGTTCCAGCTGCGCGGTTTCGCCCACCTCGCCCGGCGCCAGGTTGTAACGGTGCAGCCGGCCGTGGCGCAGCACCCGCAGCGCGGCTTCGATGCCTTCGTCGGGGATGGGTTCCTGCTGGGTGAAGCTGCCGGTGAAAACGTCGTTCATGGTGATGCTCCGGTTCGTGCCGCTCAACACTGCGGTGCGAGGACGGCGCCGTCAATGCGCCACGGCGCCCTAACCGATCAACCCCGCCACAACATCCGGCAGATCGTCATAGCGCCGCAGCACCGCATCGGGACCAAGCGCGCGCACATCGGTGTTGCCCTGCCCGAACTCCACCAGCACCGAAGGCACGCCGGCGTTGCGCGCGGTGGAATGGTCCGTCTCGGTATCGCCAACCAGAACGGAGCGGGCCGGATCACCGCCGCACAATCGCACCGTTTCAAGAAAATGCGCCGGGTCCGGTTTGCGCACGGCAAGGCTGTCGGCCCCCAGAAGCGCCGCGAACCAGTGCCGCGCGCCGAGACTGACCATCAGGGTCTCTGCCAGCGCGACAGGTTTGTTGGTGCAGATGCCCAGAGCATACCCGCGCCCCCGCAATGTGCGCACGGCGGTTTCCACACCGGGATACAGCCGGGTGTGCACATTGATCTTTTCAGCATAGTGACCCAGCAACAGCGGATATTGCGCTGCCAGAAGTCCGGCCTCGGGCGCGATTCCCAGACGGGTGAACCCCAGCGTCAGCATGGATTTGCCACCCCGCAGGGCGGCCCCCCTGTCCGTCTCGATGCACAGCACGTCGCCATGACCCAAAGCCCGGAAACAGGCGTTTGCGGCGGCCAACAGATCGCCCCCGGTGTCGGCCAGTGTTCCATCGAGATCGAAGATTACGGTGCGCATCGCGTGTCTCCTTGGCGGATTTCTGCCCGCAGACTGTGATCGGTCGAGAGGGTGTATGATCCGCCCGCCTCTTGTGCCATCGCAGCCTTGAGGTAAAAGACCCCGACAGAAAAAGAAAGAGCCGTGATGGACACACATCTGATCGTTCTGGCCGCGGGTCAGGGCACGCGCATGAATTCGGATCTGCCCAAGGTGCTGCACCTGATCGGCGGCGCGCCGCTGTTTGCCCATGCGCTGGCCTCGGGTGATGCGCTGAACCCGGTCAACCGGGTGCTGGTGGTGGGCCATGGCGGCGAACAGGTGCGCCGCGCGGCGGCAACCATTGACCCCGAAATCACCGTTGTCGACCAGACCCGACAGCTGGGCACCGGACACGCGGTGGGCTGCGCGCGCGCTGCGCTGAACGGCGCGACAGGCACCGTGTTCGTGTTGTTCGGGGACACGCCTTTCATCCGGGCCGAAACGCTGCAACGGATGGCCGAGGCGCGGGCGCACAACAGTATCGTCGTGCTGGGCTTTCAGGCCGCTGACCCGGGGCGCTATGGGCGGTTGGTAACCGACGGCCACCGGTTGGAGCGGATTGTCGAATTCAACGATGCGTCACCTGAAGAACGTACCATTACTCTCTGTAATGGCGGCATAATGGCGATTGATGCCACTGTGCTTTTCGATCTGGTCGATGCGGTGGGAAATGCCAATGCCAGCGGGGAATATTACCTGACAGATATTGTTTCCATCGCCCGGTCGCGCGGGCTGCAGGCCACCGCCGTCACCTGCCCCGAGGCCGAGACGATGGGCATCAACACCCGCGCCGAACTGGCCCGTGGCGAGGCGATCTTTCAGGCCGCAAAACGCGACGAGGCGCTGGAAAACGGTGTCACCCTGATTGCCCCGAACACAGTGTTTTTCAGCTTTGACACCTACGTCGGCCGCGATGCGCTGGTCGAGCCCAACGTGGTGTTCGGCCCCGGCGTCACCGTCGAAACCGAAGCGGTGATCCGTGCCTTTTCGCACCTTGAGGGCTGTCACGTTGGGGCGCGCGCCGTGGTCGGCCCCTATGCCCGGCTGCGCCCCGGCACCGAGCTGAGCAATGAGGTGAAAATCGGCAATTTCGTCGAGATCAAGAATTCCCTGATCGGCGATGGTGCCAAGGTGAACCACCTGTCCTATGTCGGCGACGCCGAGGTGGGTGAAAATACCAACCTTGGTGCGGGCACCGTTACCTGCAATTATGACGGGGTGTTCAAACACCGCACGGTCATCGGGCGGGGCGCCTTCATCGGTTCGTCCACCATGCTGGTCGCGCCCGTGACCATCGGCGCGGGCGCGATGACGGCCAGCGGCTCGGTCATCACGTCGGATGTGCCGGACGGCGCTCTGGCGCTGGGCCGGGCGAAACAGGTGAACAAGCCAGGGCTGGCACTGCGAATGTTCGAAAAATTGAAGGCGCTGAAGGCAAGCGAACAGAAAGTTTCTGGGTAATGTGTGGAATTGTCGGGGTGCTGGGCACCCACGAGGTGGCACCGACCATCGTCGAGGCGCTGAAACGGCTGGAATATCGCGGCTATGACAGTGCCGGGATCGCCACGGTAAACGCGGGTGTGCTGGACCGGCGCCGCGCTGTGGGCAAGCTGGTAAATCTGTCCGATCACCTGGTGCACCATCCCCTGGCGGGCAAGTCGGGCATCGGCCACACCCGTTGGGCCACCCATGGCGCGCCGACCGTCACCAACGCCCATCCCCATCAGGCCGGGCCGGTGGCCGTGGTGCACAACGGCATCATCGAGAATTTCCGCACTCTGCGGGCGGAACTGCACGATCTGGGCTATCAGTTAACCACCGACACCGACACCGAAACCATCGCCCTGCTGACCCAGCGCCACATGGCCGAAGGCCATGATCCGGTGACCGCCACCCGGCTGACCCTCGCGCGGCTGGAGGGGGCTTTTGCACTGGCTTTCCTGTTTCAGGGCGAGGACGATCTGATGATCGCGGCGCGCAGGGGATCGCCCCTGGCCATCGGCCATGGCGAGGGCGAGATGTATGTGGGCAGCGATGCCATCGCCCTCGCCCCGATGACCAACCGCCTGACCTATCTTGAGGAAGGCGATATGGCCGTGCTGACCCGCACGTCGGTGGCGATCTACGATCATCTGGGGCAACGTGTCGAGCGCGCCATGAAAACCCTGTCGGCCGATCAGACACGGGTGGAAAAGGGTGGGCACAAACACTGGATGGCCAAGGAAATCGCCGAACAGCCGGTGGTCGTGGCGGATGCCCTGGCGCATTACCTGACCGGCGATGCCATCGCCCTGCCGACGGACGCGCCCGATTTCGCACTGATCGACCGTATCGTCATGGTGGCCTGTGGCACCGCCTTCTATGCCTGCCTGACTGCCAAATACTGGTTCGAGCAGTTGGCCCGCATCCCTGTCGAAGTGGATGTCGCCAGTGAATTCCGCTATCGTGCGCCGCCGATCGGGCCGCGCACCCTGGCCGTTTTCGTCAGCCAGTCCGGCGAAACCGCCGACACCCTGGCCGCTCTGCGCTATTGCACTGGCAAGGCGGCGGTGTTGTCGGTGGTCAACGTGCCCGAAAGCAGCATCGCGCGCGAAAGTGACGTG
>JAACVA010000285.1:2288-3020 GCA_009992615.1 Rhodobacterales bacterium | reverse complement strand
TCGTCAGAAGCTGACGCTGGTGCGTATCGGTGACATCCTCGAATCGGGCGCGGATGCGACCGGCGTGAAAGCCGCCATCGGGACCGGTTCGTTGTCTGTCGCCGCACTTGCCGCTCTGGGCGCGGCAAGCAATAGACCCGCCAAGCCCGAACAGGACCGCACCGCGAAGCCGGCCAAGGCCAAGGCAGCCCGCGTTGCAACGCCTGCCGCAGACGACGCCGAAGTTTCGGGTGTGAAACCCGCCAATCTTCTGAGTGAAGCCCGCGAAGGCGGCGCCGATGACCTGAAGCGGATTTCGGGTGTCGGGCCCAAGTTGGAAACGCTGTTGCATGAAAACGGTGTGTTCCACTTTGACCAGATCGCCGCCTGGAGCCCCGAGGAAACCGCCTATATGGACGATCAACTGTCGTTCAAGGGCCGGATCCAGCGTGACGGTTGGCTGGATCAGGCCACCGCATTCGCCGCTGAAAAGGAGTAATACCTCATGGCACACAAGAAAGCAGGCGGGTCATCCCGCAACGGCCGCGACAGTGCGGGCCGTCGTCTGGGCGTAAAAAAGTTCGGCGGCGAGGCGGTTATCCCCGGCAATATCATCATGCGCCAGCGTGGCACCAAGATGTGGCCAGGCGAGGGCGTGGGCATGGGCACGGATCACACGATCTTTGCAAAAGTCGAGGGCAAGGTGATCTTTCACAAGGGTTTGAAACGCCGCACCTTCATATCGGTTCTGCC
>JAACVA010000285.1:0-2201 GCA_009992615.1 Rhodobacterales bacterium | reverse complement strand
ACGGGCCGGGGAACACCATGATCAAGTCCCAGAGCGGCCAACAGTGATGAGTGTGGCGGTCGGCAGTTTCCTGATCTTCGCAGCCAGCCAGGTGGGCACGCCGGGCCCTGCCAATATGGCCTTGATGGCTACGGGTGCCGGGTTTGGTCTGCGGTCTGCGTTGCCTTTCGTCGCTGGTGTTGTTCTGGGCAAACAGTTGATCATCTGGCCGATCGGCTTTGGGCTGATGGCGCTGGCCGCGCAATTTCCATTGGTCTTCACGACGCTGAAATATATCAGCGCCGCCTATATCGTCTGGTTGGCCTGGCGTGTCGCGCAGATGCGGTTGGCCGCAGGGCAGGGGGGCGCAGGCGTGCCGGGCTTTGCCGCCGGGCTGATCGTGCATCCGCTGAATCCAAAGGCATGGGCGATGATTTTTGCCGGGTTCACCGCCTTTACCACGCCCGGCACCCCCACCTTGCAAGCCACGGCAACAATTGCCATCTGTCTTTGCGGGGTACAGCTGATTTTGCACCCACTCTGGACCTTGGCGGGCGCGCTGATCGCTCGGACGGTGGCAGATACGCCTTGGGAAAGAGGTTTGATGTTGACGTTGGCCGCCCTGACCGTGGCCAGCGTTCTGTTTGTAGTGTTCGCGGGAGGAGCGAAATGAAAGCCGAAACCATAGACCCGCAAATCACCGTCACGACGCAGCGGTGTGTTCTGCGCCCGCTGCGCCGGTCAGATGCGGGCCTTCTGGCCATGTACATGGGCGATGAACGGGTCGCCCGCGCCACCCAGTCGGTGCCCCACCCCTTGCCGCCCGGCACCACCGAGGCCTTCATCGACCGGGCGACAGCCCCCCGGCGCAATCACGATATCTGGGCTCTGGACGGCAGCGCCATTGGTCTGCCTGATGTTGTCGGGCTGATCGCCCTCAACCGGATGGACCGGGACCAGTCGGAAATCACCTATTGGGTGGCGCCGGCGTTCTGGAACACCGGCCTGGCCAGCGAAGCGGTGCGCGCCCTTGTCGAGGCGCGCCCGCAAGGCGCGCGCACGATTTTCGGCGCGGTGTTTCAGGACAATCCCGCCTCGGCGCGGGTGCTGACGAACTGTGGCTTCACCTACCTTGGCGATGCGGAATCCTACAGCGTTGCGCGTGGCGCAACGGTGCCGACCTGGACCTATGCGTTGAGCCTTGAGTGACACCGCGCCATGTCTTCGGCCCCATGCCACGCTGCACACGATGCGTCTTGTCTTGCGCCCTCCGGAGCTTGGCGATGCGCCTGCGCTGGCCGACGGAATCGGCAACTATGACGTTGTGCGCTGGCTGGGCCGTATTTCTTACCCCTATGACATCGGTGCGGCGGACCGGTTCATCGCCGGGGCCGAGGCCGGGCGCACCTGGGTGATAACCGAACAGGGCGCGCTGATCGGTGGCATCTCGGCAGACGCCGAGTTGGGCTTTTGGTTGGCGCGCCCGGCCTGGGGGCGGGGCTTGGCGACCGAAGCCTGCGATGCGGTGCTTGATGCATGGTTTGCCGATCCGGGGCAGAGCGCTTTGCCAGCCAGCCATTTTGTGGGCAATGATCGATCGGCGCGGGTGCTGATCAAACAGGGTTTCCGCTATACGGGTAAGCGGCCGGTGATGGCGCGCGCCCTGGGGCAAGAGGTGACATCGGCCAGCCTTATGCTGGACCGCGCCGATTGGCAGGCGCGCCGCCGCTATCGTCTGACCACCCCGCGTCTGACGATCCGCGAATTGGCCGAGGCCGATATTTCCGCCCTGCGGCGTATCGCCGGTCAGGACGCGGTGGCGCGGATGCTGTTCCAGATCCCGCTGCCCTGGCCCGAGGCGGCCGCGCGCCGCTGGCTGGACGCGGCGCGTTTTCGCGGGCGGCTGGGGTTTTGGGCGGGCATCTGTCAGGACGGGGCGCTGATCGGCGCCATCGGCATCGCCAAGACGCCCGGGCGGGGCACGGTGCGTTGCATGTATTTCCTTGACCCCGCACATTGGGGACAGGGCCTTGCCAAAGAGGCCCTTGTGCATTTCCTGACCGACACGATGGCGCGGTTTCACGTTGAAACCATTTGGGCCGACCATTTTGATGACAACCCGGCCAGCGGCGCGGTTCTGCGCCACGCGGGATTCGCGCGGATCCGCGCCGACACCGGCGTTTCGGCGGCGCGCAGCGGTGAACACCCCCTCACGCTCTATC
>JAACVA010000284.1 GCA_009992615.1 Rhodobacterales bacterium | reverse complement strand
GGCCTATGCCTGGCGCGACCAACGGGACGAAAAGGCGCTGCACCGGCTGATCACCGCCTATATGCGCCTGGCGATTTCCATGGCCAGCAAATTCCGCCGCTATGGTGCCCCGATGAACGACCTGATCCAGGAGGCCAGTCTCGGCCTGATGAAGGCGGCTGACAAGTTCGACCCGGATCGCGGCGTGCGGTTTTCCACCTACGCGGTCTGGTGGATCAAGGCGTCGATCCAGGACTATGTCATGCGCAACTGGTCAATGGTGCGCACCGGCAGCACGTCGTCGCAGAAATCCCTGTTTTTCAACATGCGCCGTGTTCAGGCCCGCCTTGAGCGTGAGGCGCAGGGGCGGGGTGAAACCCTTGATATGCACCAGGTGCGCCAGATGATCGCGACCGAGGTTGGTGTGCCGCTGCATGATGTAGAGATGATGGAAGGGCGGCTGTCGGGCAGCGATTATTCGCTGAACGCCACCCAAAGCGCCGAAGATGAAGGGCGCGAATGGATTGACGCGCTGGTGGATGACAGCGAACAGGCCGCTGAGACCGTCGCCCGCACAAAAGACATCGACACCCTGCGCGACTGGCTGTTGTTCGCAATGTCGCAGCTGAACGAGCGGGAACAGTTCATCGTCCGCGAACGCAAGCTGCGCGATGACGCCCGCACGCTGGAATCCCTCGGCGACGAATTGGGCCTGAGCAAAGAGCGGGTGCGCCAGCTTGAGGCGGCGGCATTCCAGAAAATGCGCAAATCGCTTGAGGGTCAGTCGCGCGAAGTGCTGCATTTTCTCGCGTGAGGGGCCTTGTCGCCGCCCTCGCCGTGCTGTTGTGCGCGGCGGGGGGCTGGCCCCTGGCCACGGCACCGCAGGATGTGGATTTCGCCGGTTATGATGTGGTGATCATGGGCGAGGTGCATGACAACCCCGTTCATCATGCAAACCAGGCGGATTGGGTGGCGCGGCTTTCCCCAACCGCCGTTGTGTTTGAAATGCTGACACCGGAACTGGCCGACAAAGCACGCCCCGCCGTCATGGATAATGCTGCGCTGGCGGATCTGTTCCAATGGGAACAGCGGGGTTGGCCGGATTTCGGGATGTACGCGCCGATTTTTCGCGCGGCACCCAAGGCCGCCGTGATCGGCGGCGATGTGCCTGCGGCCCAGCTGCGCACGGCGCTGCGCGAGGGGGCGGCGGCGGCCTTCGGTGAGGCCGCGCCGCTGTTTGCGCTGAATCGCCCCCTGCCCCGCCCTGAAAGCGAAGCGCGCGAAGCCTTGCAGGCCGAGGCGCACTGCAACGCCTTGCCGACCGAAATCCTGCCCGGCATGGTCGAGGCGCAGCGCCTGCGCGATGCCGCCTTGGCCCAAGGGGTTGTCGCCGGTCTTTTGCTGACCGGGGGTCCGGTTGCGGTGATCACCGGCAATGGCCATGCCCGCACCGATTGGGGCCTGCCTGCCGCGTTGCGCGCCGCACTGCCGGATGCGCGGGTCTTGTCCATCGGTCAGTTCGAGACGCCCCCTGATTTTGACCCGCTCCACGATCTGTTCACCCTGACTGCCGCACCGCCGCGCTCAGGCGATCCCTGCGACGTATTCCGCTGACGACGTTGCCTGTGCGCCGCCCAGCGCCTATGGTCAGGTAAAACGGGGGCTGGTGCGGTGCAGGGCAAACATATCCTTTTGATCATCGGCGGCGGCATTGCGGCGTTCAAGACGCTGGACCTTATCCGCCTTTTGCGCCAGCGCGGCCTGCGCGTCACCCCGGTGATGACCCATGCTGCACATGAATTCGTCACGCCACTGTCGGTGTCGGCTCTCGCCGGAAGCAAGGTTTTTGCTGCGTTGTTCGACCTGACCGCCGAGGCGGAAATGGGGCATATCGAATTGTCACGCGCCGCAGATCTGGTTGTTGTTGCCCCGGCCACTGCTGACCTGATCGCCAAGATGGCCGGCGGACAGGCCGATGATCTGGCCTCGACAGTTCTGATGGCCACGGACAAGCGGGTTTTGATCGTGCCGGCGATGAACGTGCGGATGTGGCAGCACCCCGCCTGTCAGCGCAATATCGCGGCTTTAATGACGGATGGGGTTCTGGTCTGTGGGCCGAATGTGGGCGATATGGCCTGTGGCGAACACGGCCCCGGGCGCATGTCCGAGCCGCCGGAAATTGTTGCTGCCATCGCAGCGGCCCTTGGCGGTGGGCCTCTGGTTGGGCGACATGTTCTGGTGACCTCAGGACCAACCCATGAACCCAT
>JAACVA010000283.1 GCA_009992615.1 Rhodobacterales bacterium | reverse complement strand
TAAACGTCGATGTGGCCGGCGGCGGCCACGGCGTGGGGTTTGTGGCCCCATGCGATTTCATCCACCAACTGCAACACCCGCGCCATGCCAAGGCCGGCGTTCTTGCGCATCGGCATCGGGGTTGATCCCGTATGGCTGGCCTTGCCGGTGATCGTGATCTGCGTCCAGCTCAGCCCCTGACCATGGGTGCAGATGCCAACCTGTTTGCCCTCAGCCTCGAGGATCGGGCCCTGTTCAATGTGCAGTTCGAAGAAGGTGTGCATCTTGCGCGCGCCCACCTGTTCTTCGCCGCGCCAGCCGATGCGTTGCAATTCATCCCCAAAGGTCAGCCCCTTGGCATCGGTGCGACCATAGGCCCAATCCTGGTCATGCACCCCCGCAAACACCCCCGATGCCAGCATCGCCGGGGCAAAGCGCGTGCCCTCTTCGTTGGTGAAATTCACCGCAACGATGGGGTGCTTCGTGTGGATGTCCATGTCGTTCAGGGTGCGGATGATTTCCAGCCCGGCCAAAACCCCCAGCACGCCATCGTATTTGCCGCCGGTCGGCTGAGTGTCGAGGTGGCTGCCCACATAGACCGGCAGGGCGTCCGGGTCGGTGCCTTCGCGGCGGGCAAACATGTTGCCCATCTGGTCCAGCCCCATGGTACACCCCGCCGCCTCACACCATTTCTGAAACAGGGCGCGGCCTGCGCCGTCTTCATCGGTCAGGGTCTGTCGGTTGTTACCACCTGCCACGCCGGGGCCGATCTGTGCCATGTCCATCAGACTGTCCCACAGGCGCTGGCCGTCGATCTTGAGGTTCTCACCGGCGGCGGAAGAGTTTTCGGTCATGGCATACCTCAGGGTCGGTTGGATTTGAAATGTTTGACCAAACGGTCAGGATCACGCTAGCAGAGAGACACGACCAGTCAAGGAGTTCAAAATCTTCCCCCATGTGTGACGCAAGCCTCGGAAAATTGCACGGGATTTGATGCATTTTTCCGCAGGGATCGCCCGACCGCCTCAGGAGTGTCCAGCCGGATGAACGATGCCGCCCCACAAACACGGATCCAGCGCGAGAACACGGCGCGGATTCTCGACGCCGCGCTGGATGTGTTTTCGACGCAGGGTTACGGCGGCGCGACGCTGGATCAGATCGCGCGCGGTGCCGGGCTGTCAAAGCCCAATCTGCTGTATTATTTCAACTCCAAGGCGGCAATCCACACCACGCTTCTGGCCGGGTTGATGCAAACCTGGCTCGACCCGCTGCGCGCCATGCGGCGCGACGGCGATCCGGTTGAGGAAATCGTCGCCTATGTACTGCGCAAACTGGACATGTCACGGATTTATCCCCGCGAAAGCCGGCTGTTTGCCAACGAGATCCTGCAAGGCGCACCGCGCATCATGGGCCAGATCACCGGCGATCTGCGGGATCTGGTGGATGAAAAATCGGCGCTGATCGCCACTTGGCAGGCCGCCGGACAACTGGCCGCGATGGACCCGCGGCATCTGATCTTTTCGATCTGGGCAACGACCCAGCACTATGCCGATTTCGACGTGCAGGTGCGCGGCATCCTGCACCCCGAGGGCGACAGGCATTTCGACGCGGCGGCGGTGTTTCTGGCCGATTTCTATCGCGGGGCGCTGCGGCCACGGGTTTGACCGGGACACCGCGCGTTTACAAAACGTAAAGATTCGCAGCGTAACCTTGTGGAAAGGTTTTTCTGGATTGAACACAGGAAGGAGCGTTTCGATGGTTCCGATATCTGGACCCGGATCGGGCATTGCCCCACACAGCGCCACCTGGTCGATGCTTGGCACCTTGCGAAATGTGCAGGACGAATTGCGCGCGACACAAAACGCCAAAGACCAGACACCCCCGGGCGATGGCCAATCGCTGATCGCGCACCCTGTGGCCGAAGTGCAGGCCGGTGTCGCCATTCCGGCCACCACCCGTCATCGCGGCGAAACCGACGGCACTATTGATCTGGCTTTGACCGGACCGCGCCCCAGTTTCACCAAAACACCTTTGGAAAAGATGCGCAGCGATGCATTGGCCGGCCCGGTCAA
>JAACVA010000282.1 GCA_009992615.1 Rhodobacterales bacterium | reverse complement strand
AGAGATCACCAACTGATCGCGCAACAAGGCCACGCCGCGCACAGGCGGCTGGGCGGGCCTTGCACGGCGCCGCAGACGGGCCGGAGCCTTACCGGGTGGCGGGTGCGCCGCGAGACGGATCGCGCGCGGCAAATCCCCGCTTGCGCGGCGCCCGGCCAGTCGGCGCCGCGCCCCTGACGGGCGCCGACGGAGTGTCGCGCAGCGCCACCGCGAAGGACGATGCAAAATCGTGCGGAGAAACGCGCGCTGTAAATGCCGCATCAGGGATGATCAGTGAGCTACTCCCCAACTCCTGGACAGTTTCCCGGCTGAGTTAAGCTACCGCCTGCACCTGCTGAAAAAATGCCTGACCGGATGCGCAGGCAATGGAACAGAGATGGCGAAATGATTATGTGCACGTCCCGCTTCTGAAAGCGGAACCCGATCATCGTTCAGAGGCCGAAACTCATCGGCTGACCCCTTGGCCATCATTGGCGCCGCTACCCGGCGCCACTTCCTCGGCGTGCTCGGGCCACTCCGGCGGCCGCCAGCCGTGGAGCATCCAGTCCAGCACGCGGCAGGCGATCGGGTTCGGCGGACGCAGCCCCGTATCATCCTCCCATCGCCGCACCGTTCGCGGATCGGTGTCGATGATCCGCCCAAGCTGGGCCTGCGTCAGGCCCAGCCGCCTCCGGTTTTCCCTGAACTGCGCCGGGCTCACAATATCATCTTGCCGAGCGCCGCACCGGCCGCGAGAAACGCCGTGAGGATGACCGCCTCATACCAGCGCGTCTCTTTCAAGAGCTTCGCCGTCATCGCATTGAGGTGTGTGATTTCGGCTCGAACCTTGTCGTCCGAAAGGCGCTGCTCCTGCTCAGTCACATCGGCTCTCCGCATTGGCGGGCTTCATTGCCCCTTGATCAAGATAGGGCCAATGGCCCGCCTACGCAAGTTTCTGCGGACACAGCGATCTGGAGAGAGATTCGCGTTTATCTATCGAGCCGCAAAGCTATGCCCCACAGAAGGGAATGTGTAAGGCTTGCCGGGGGCCGCATCGCTTTCGACTTTTTGGTCGGATCAGTCGGGGCGCTTGCTCGAACGGCTCTGGGCCAGACGGTAGGAAGGGCCGTTCATCTCGAGAATGTGGACATGGTGGGTCAGGCAGTTCAGGCGGTCGAGCAAGGCGCCTGTTAGGCGCTACTGGCCGAACGTCGCGGTCCACTGGTCGAAGGGCAGGTTCGAGGTGATGATCGTGGCGCTGCGGCGCCCGAAAGCGCGGCCGTCAGCGATACTGCGCTACGTCATCCCGCTCGGCTTCGGATCGGCTGCCGCCAAACGCCTTTCGCGCGCCGAGGCGTAACGCCGCGAGCAAACGCTGCGCGGCTTCTTCTGTCGACACGAAGTGGTCGTGATCGTCCGGCTCACCGAGCCGGTACCAGCGCGAGCGGGTGCGCATCCATCCTGCGCCCGCATCGAACCCCAGCACCGGCGATGTGGTCACGAATGGGTCGGAAATCGTCGGGTGTCCGGCCAGATCGCCCGCCGCGCGAAGGAGAGCGCCGTCCAGCATGAGCCGCCATCCGGTCAGTACTGGTGCACCGTCGAGGTCCTTCGGCCCGGGACGCCAAGGACCCCGAGCCGGCTGACGGCACTCTTGGACATGCCGCCCGCGCCCACGGTCTTCACCAGATAATCGACGGCGCGGGTCGAGACGCAGTGGACATAGGCCTCCTCGATCACGGTCACCAGCGCCTTCTCGGTGGTGCGTCGAGGTTCGAGGAAGCTCGGGAAGGAGGAGCCTTTCCGCAGCTTAAGGATCGCCAGCTCGATCCGGCCGGCGCGGGTGTCCCAGTCTCGCTCACGATAGCTGTTGCAGTGGGCCTCGCGCAGCACGCAGCGCGCGCCCTTCGCCACGCCGATCAGCGTCTCCACCTCGGTGTCCATGATGCGCTCCGCAGCGAACACCAGCATGTCACTCACCAGATCAGTGTCGGCTGCCTTCTCCACCAGCTCCAGCAGGGCGATTCTATCATCGGTCAACGTCGTCTCCGGTTCAGGGTCGAGGTGTCGCAACCCAAACCTCTGCCTAAGACCGGCGATGGCCGTTTAACGGCGCGGCTGGCCGCCCGGCTCGCGCTATGCGGGAGGCTCCGCGCGCGGTCGGCTCCTACACCACGGGGTTGGACACGATCTGGTTCTTCGAGCGCGGGGGCACGATAGAAAGCGCAGTCAGCTACT
>JAACVA010000166.1 GCA_009992615.1 Rhodobacterales bacterium | reverse complement strand
TGCGTATTCGATGGGTTTTTCAACGCAGGGCAGGTGGCCTGCACCACGAATCAGATGAAACTGCGCGCCACGGATCAGATCGGCGGTTTCGCGCACGAGGTCGGCCGGGGTTGCGCCATCTTCCGATCCGGCGATGACAAGGGTGGGCAGCGTGAGGGTGGCGGTCGTGGTCATGAAATCGGTGCCCGAAATCGCGGCGCTGCATCCGATATAACCCTCTGCCGGAGTGCGGGTGAGCATGTGGCGCCATTGTACCAGATCGGGCGTATCGCGGAATCTTTTAGAGAACCAGCGTTGCAACACCGCGTCGGCCAATGAGCCGATCCCGCCTGCGCGCACCGCTGCAATCCGGTCGTCCCAGATCTGCGGTGTACCGATCCGCGCGGCTGTGTTCGACAGCACCATGGCGCGCACGAGGTCCAACCGTTTCACCGCCAGCCCCTGGGCGATCATCCCGCCGATCGACAGCCCCACGAAGACACAATCGCGGACCTCCAGATGATCCAGCAGGCGTTCGGCATCGCCCACGAGGGCCCCCATGGCATAGGGGGCGACAGGCGCGTCGCTCAGGCCGTGGCCGCGTTTGTCATAGCGGATGATCTTCAAACCCTTGGGCAATAGCGGCAGAATGGCGTCCCACAGCCGCATGTCGGTTCCGAGGGCATTGGCAAAGACCACGGGGGTGCCATCGGCCGGGCCATCAATGCGGTAGTGAATGTTCAGATCGTTCAGGCGCGCGATGGTCATAGGGCATCCTTCCGTCATTATATGGGATCTTGGCCGCATGGGATGCAAGCGGCGACGGCGCGGCGCCCAAGCAAGCCGTGGCTGCGTCAGAGCTTTGGCGGGAAAACTGATCGGCGGGGGCAACCAGGCCCGATGTCAGCCATGCCGCGCCAGGGCCATGGCGAAAACCTTGGCGTCGACGTTACCGCCAGAGGCGACGGCGATCACCGCGTCGCCCGCCACGTCGCCAGAGCAGAACAGCGCCGCCGCCAGCGCCACGGCGCCGCCCGGTTCCAGCACCAGTTTCAGCCGATGAAACGCCAGCGCCATGGCGTGCAGTGCCTGATCGTCGGTCACGCTCAGCCCCGGACCGCACAACCGGTGCAGGATTGGAAAGGTCAGGTTTCCGGGTTGGGGTGTGACGATGGCATCGCAAAGTGACCCGGCGGTGGTTGGGTTGCGTTGGATCGTGCCGGATTTCAGGCTGCGTTTCACGTCGTCGAAACCTTCGGGTTCCACGGGGCGGGCGCGCAGGCCGGGCGCACGCGCCTCAAGCGCAAGGGCAATGCCCGAGGTCAGCCCGCCACCGCCGCAGCACACCAGAACATCGGCGCTGTCGATGTCGTATTCCTGCGCCTGTTCTGCGATTTCCAGCCCGGCGGTGCCTTGTCCGGCGATGACCTGTGGGTCGTCAAAGGGTTTGATCAGGGTCAGCCCGCGTTCTGCGGCCAGCCGCGCGCCGATGGCGTCGCGGTCGTCGGCGGCGCGGTCATACAAGACCACCTCGGCACCCAGGGCGTGGGTGTTGTCGATCTTGGTGCGCGGTGCGTCGGCGGGCATGATGATGACGGCCGGAATGCCATGTGCGCGGGCGGCGCGGGCCACGCCTTGGGCGTGGTTGCCCGAGGAATAGGCAATCACGCCGCTGGCCCGCTGATCGGGTGGCAGGGCCGATACGGCGGACCAGCCGCCGCGCGCCTTGAAGCTGCCGGTGTGTTGCAGGCATTCGGCCTTCACGAAAACGCGGCGCCCGGCGATGTCATCCAGAAACGGCGAGGCCAGCAGGGGCGTGCGGCGGATGTGGCCGCTGGCCCGTTCGGCGGCGGCGACAATCATGTCGATGTTCAAAGTTGTGCGCTCCAGTCGGTGAGGGCCGCGATGGCCTCGGGTTCGTCGAGAAACGGGACGTGGCCGCGGTCAGGCACCAAGGCGAAGATCATATCGGGGCGGCGGCGGCGCATTTCGGCGGCGGTGGCGCGCGTCAACAGATCGGAATTTGCACCCCGGATCAGGGCAAGGGGCAGGCCCGCCATGGCGTCGAACAGCGGCCAGAGATCAGCCGCTGGCTGATCTGCGGTGGCGTCAAACGCGCGTGCCAAGGCGGGATCATAGGTGATCGTCAGCCCTGTTGCGGTAGCGACAAAGTGCTTTGCCGCCTCTTCGGCCCACCGGCTGGCGGAAACATTGGCAAAGCCGGTCATCCGCTGTGCCATCATGGCGGCTGCTTCGGCATGGGTTTTCACCGCCGGATCGCGGCCGATGTAGCCACGGATCGCGGCCAGACCTTCGGGGGCGATTTCGGGGCCGATGTCGTTCAGCGCCACGCCGGTCAGGCGGTGTTTTGCCGTGGCGGCCAGCATCATGGCGATCAGCCCGCCACGCGATGTGCCCAGAATGGCGGTTTGGGCCAGGTCAAGATGATCGAGCAGTTCCAGCGCATCGCGCGCCTCGACCGGCACGGTATAGCTGTGCCAATCGGCCCGGTCCGACCGACCGCGCCCGCGATAATCCAGCCGGATCAACCGATTGTTGCGCAAGTGCGGCAGAACATAGTCGAAATCCAGTGCGTTGCGGGTCAGCCCGGCAAGGCACAGGATCGGCGCGCCGCTGCCCTGATCGTCATAGTGCAGGGTAACTCCGTCGGATGTGGTGAACTGCGCCATCAGAGCACCCCCGGAATGCCGGTCAGGTCGGACAGGATGTGATGCGGACGGGCGGGCAGGCGATCGACCGGATCACCCGCGCGATTGACCCATGCGCTGACAAAGCCGTATCCGGCGGCGCCAGCCGCGTCCCAGCCGTTGGATGACACGAACAGCACTGCATCCCGGTCACAGCCGAACCGCTGGCCGACAAGGTCATAGACCCGTTGATCGGGCTTGAACACGCCCACCGATTCGACCGACAGCGTGTCGTCCAGAAGTGATTCGAGGCCGGCCGATTGCACCGCCGCCGCCAGCATTGGGGGCGAACCGTTGGACAGGATTGCGGTGGTCAGCCCCCGCGCCCTGAGCGCGGCCAGAACTTCCGGCACCTCGGGGAATGCGGCCAGTTCCCAATACAGCGCCAGCAGCCGGTCACGCAGGGCAGGATCGTCGATTTGGGCCGCTTCCAGTGCCCAATCGAGGCCATCCCGAGTGACCTGCCAGAAATCACAGTGATCCCCGGTGATTGCCCGCAACCATGTGTATTGCAACTGTTTGCCGCGCCAGTCCGCGGCCAGTTTCGGCCAGATTTCGGCAAGGGTTTCGTGCCCCGGCTCTGACGCGGCGGCGCGGGCGGCGGCGGACACGTCGAACAGGGTGCCGTAGGCGTCGAAGATGCAGGTTGTGATGGCCATAGAGGCACCTTTCTCAGTTTTCCAGGATGGTGGCACAGCCGCGCGTTGAGGGAAAGGGCAGGGGGCGGGGTTTACAGCGCGGGTCGATTTTGGCAGGCTGATGTCGAAATTGGCGCGCCGGTCCCTCGGCCCGCCTTATTTTTTGAAGGAAAGGACAGACCATGACCGCAGCACAGCCAGGCAACACCGTTCAGATGCACTATACCGGCTCGCTGGAGGATGGCACCGTCTTCGACAGTTCCCAGGGCCGCGATCCACTGAGCTTTGAAGTGGGGTCCGGGCAGATCATCCCGGGGCTGGACGCCGCAGTGGCCGGCATGACCGTCGGTGAGGAAAAGACCGTGACGATCCCGGCGCAAGAGGCTTATGGCGCCCACCACCCCGAGCGTGTTCAGGCGGTGCCCCGCGCCCAGTTCCCTGATCATATCCCCACCGAAGTGGGCACGCAGTTGCAGGTGCAGACACCCGATGGCCAGACCGTGCCGGTGGTGATCGCCGATGTAAACGACGAGGCGGTGACGCTGGACGCGAACCACCCCCTGGCTGGCAAGGATCTGACCTTTGCGGTGTCGATCGTAGCGGTCGCTTGAGCGCGCCAAGGCCAAATCATCACGCCGGGGTGGCGCCGTTGCCCCGGCTTTTCGCGGCGGTCAGATTTTTTTGAGTATTTGGGCAAAGAAGAAGCCCAAGAGCCGGTTCCATGGATTTGGGGTGGGGCATGATCTGAACGCCACGCGGGGTGCCTTGGGCCGGTTCTACAGGTTTTCGGGCTGCGGCATTCCAAGAACGTGATAGCCGCCATCGACGCGGATGATTTCGCCCGTGGTGCAGGCGCCCGCATCCGAGGCAAGGTAAACGGCGGTGCCGCCCACCGCCGCAAGTGTGGCATTGCTGCGCAGGGGCGCGTTGGCATCGGTGTGCTTGAACGTCTTGCGTGCCCCACCGATCGCTGCCCCGGCCAGTGTTTTCATCGGCCCGGGCGAAATGGCGTTCACCCGGATGCCGTCGGGGCCCAGATCATTCGCAAGATACCGTACAGAGGATTCCAGCGCCGCCTTGGCCACGCCCATGACGTTGTAATACGGCGTGACGCGGTTTGACCCCTGATAGGTCAGGGTCAGCAATGTGCCGCCGTTCGCCATCAGCGGCGCGGCGCGGCGGGCCACGTCGATGAAGCTGTAACAGGAGATTGCCAAGGAATTCTTGAAATTCTCGCGACTGGTGTTGATGAACCGGCCGGTCAGTTCGGCTTTGTCGGAAAAGGCAATGGCATGGACGAGGAAATCAATCGTTTCCCATTCCACTGCAAGCCTGGCAAAGGCCGCATCCAGCGATGCGTCGTCGCTGACATCCACATCGACCAGCAGGGTGCTGTCCACCGAAGCGGCCAGCGGCTCGACCCGCTTGCCGAACGCTTCGCCTTGATAGGTGAAGGCCAAGTCGGCCCCCGCCTCCGCCATGGCCGACGCAATGCCCCAGGCGATGGAACGGTCGTTCGCGACGCCCATGATCAGGCCGCGTTTGCCGGTAAGATCGAACATGCATTTACCCCAGATATTTCGACAACAGCATCGAACCGTTGGTGCCGCCAAAGCCGAAGCTGTTGGTCATGACCGTGTCCAGCCCGGCGTTTTCCGCCAGTTCGGTGGCGATTTCGTCGGCGTTGAGCGCCGGGTCGAGGGTGTGCACGTTGATCGAGGGCGCGATGAAATCGTGTTTCAGCATCAGCAGGCAGAAAATGGTTTCAAGCGCGCCCGCCGCACCCTGGGCATGGCCGGTCATGGATTTGGTGCTGCTGACCGGCGGGGTGGACCCCACGCCGAACACCCGGCGCACGGCCTCGATTTCGCCCACGTCACCCACCGGAGTGCTGGTGCCATGGGCGTTGATATATCCAACCTTGCGCCCCTCGGGCAGGGTGGACAGGGCGATGCGCATCGCCCGTTCACCGCCTTCGCCCGACGGTGCCACCATGTCATGCCCGTCGGATGTGGCGGCATAGCCGGTGATTTCGGCGTAGATATGCGCGCCGCGTGCCTTGGCGCGTTCCAGTTCCTCAAGCACCACAATGCCGCCGCCGCCCGAAATGACGAACCCGTCACGATTGGCGTCAAAGGCGCGGCTGGCCTGATCGGGGGTGTCATTGAATTTGCTGCTCATCGCGCCCATGGCGTCGAACAGGCAGGACAGCGTCCAGTCCAGTTCTTCGCCACCGCCCGCGAACATCACGTCCTGCTTGCCCATCATGATCTGTTCGGCGGCATTGCCGATACAATGCAGCGAGGTGGAACAGGCGGAGGTGATGGAATAATTGATGCCCTTGATCTTGAACGCCGTGGAAAGATTGGCGCTGATCGTCGAGGACATGCATTTGGGCACCGCAAAAGGGCCAATCCGCTTTGTCGCGCCGGAATTCAGCACCACCTGATGCGCCGTCAACATTGCGCTGGTGCTGGGGCCGCCAGACCCGGCCACAAGGCCGGTGCGCGGGTTTACCACATCCGCCTCGTCCAGTCCGGCATCGGCGATGGCCTGTTCCATGGCGATATGGGCATAGGCGGCGCCGGGGCCCATGAACTGCAGCCTGCGCTTATCCACATGATCGGCCACATCGATTTTCAGGGTGCCGGCCACCCGGCTGCGGAATCCGTGTTCCGCC
Source organism: Rhodobacterales bacterium (assembly GCA_009992615.1). Lineage (GTDB taxonomy): Bacteria > Pseudomonadota > Alphaproteobacteria > Rhodobacterales > Rhodobacteraceae > Oceaniglobus. The sequence goes on along the minus strand of JAACVA010000166.1, from coordinate 6,328 downwards.
ATTTCCGGGCTTGCGACAATGCCGCTTTTGCCTGCTTTCAGAGACGCCAGAACCTCGGGCGTGGTGTTTCCGATGGACGAGACGATCCCCAGACCGGTGATGACGACGCGGCGCATGGATGCACTCCTTCATTTACCCGCCCTCTGTTTAGGACAGCGGATGGGCGCTGTGCAACCGGATTGCGTCTTGGAGCGCAGACCAAAGTGTCAGCGCGACCGTTGGCGGAAGTGCAAGGGTGGCAAGGTTGCGGGTGCCGCGCCCTGTCAGCTCTCGCTCAGCGCAACTTTCATGTCCTTGACGACATAGATCACCTCGCCATCGGCCTCGACGATGCCGTCGGCCACGCCCATGGTCAGGCGACGGGTTTGCAGCGCCTTGGTGAAGTCGATCCTGTAGGTCAGCAAATTGCGGTCGGGGCGCACCATACCGGTCAGTTTTACCTCGCCCACACCCAAGGCATAACCGCGCCCCTGCCAGCCGCGCCAGCCCAGATTGAAGCCGGTCAGCTGCCACAGCCCGTCAAGGCCCAGACAGCCCGGCATGATCGGGTTGCCGGGAAAGTGGCAGTCAAAGAACCACAGGTCGGGCGAGATGTCGAACTCGGCCACCACATGGCCCTTGCCGTGGGCACCGCCGTCGCCTGAAATATCAGTGATCCGGTCCATCATCAGCATGGGGGGCAGGGGCAGTTGCGCGTTGCCGGGGCCAAACAATTCGCCCCGCGCACAGCGGATCAGCGCATCTTTGTCGAAGGTCGTGGGAAATTCGGCCATTCTGCCCCCTCGGTGTTCTGGGTCGGTGGTGTGGTTTACCACCCAGCCTTGGCCCCTTGCAACCCGGGCAGGGGTGGATTTGCAATTGAAACGTTGGCCCATGGGCTATTATATGAAATGTCATGTGAGAGGGAGTGCGATGAACGCCAAAGCCATTACCCGCGGCACAGCGTGGTTATCTGACGCCGGATTGCGCCCCACCCGGCAACGGGTGTGTCTGGCGTCCCTGCTGGTCGGCGATGGAGAAAACCGCCATGTCACCGCCGAAAGCCTGCACACCGCCGCCTCTTCCGCAGGCGAGCCTGTTTCGCTGGCTACCGTATACAACACCCTGCGCGCGTTCTGTGCCGCGGGGTTGATGCAGGAGGTGACGGTGGACGGATCGAAATCCTATTTTGACACCCGGATGGATGATCACCCACATTTTTACTGGGAAGACACCGGTCGGTTGACTGACGCCCCGGCGGATGCCTTGGAAATCTGCGCCTTGCCGACGCCACCGGAGGGCACCGAAATTGTCAAGGTTGATGTGGTGATCCGGCTACGGCCAGCCTGAAGGCGTCGGTCATGGTGTAGACCTTGCGTTTGCCTTGGGAAACGAAGGTCCGGCCTTTGGATGCGTCGAACGCGGTCGAGGCGCGTGGATTGGCGGCATTGTGCGTCGTCTCGGGGACATTCAGCGACCGTTGGTCATGCTGGACTTGGCGCAGCAGCTACAGCTTTGTCGAGATGATTTACGCAGCACCGGTTTTCGGCTTTTGAAACCTCGGTCAACCCACGATGATTGCAATCGCAATGCGCTAAATTGCATTACCGGTTTGACGCATATGAGGATGTAGGGGACAAAGCGGCAAGGCCTGCTTGTGGGAGTCGCGCCATGTTGCGCAAGATTCTCTCGGCCCTCGCCGAACCGACCCGTCTGAATGCGATCGAAATCCTTGCCGATGGAGGCGAGCATTGTGTTTGCGAGTTGATGAAGCGCCTTGATGCAACACAAAGCCGGATGTCGCGGCATATGCAGGCCCTCAAACAGGCGGGTCTGGTGGTTGACCGGCGCGATGCGCAATGGGTTCGCTATCGGCTGAACCCGAATCTGACGCCGACCACCCGCGCGGTTCTGGACGCTGTTCTGGCAGCCGCCGAAATTGACGAAATGAAAGCCGCATGAGCGTGGAAACTACATCTCACCCGTCGCCCCGGCCGGATCGGCTGTGGCACGTTGGGTTGGTCGCCTTTGTCGTGGTCTGGGAACTGGTGTATCGCCAGTTGATCCCGTTTTCGGAACTGGTTACCGCGCTGTTCCCGGTGGAACGGTACAGCCACACCGGCGAGGCGATTGCATTTTTCTTCTATGACGTGCCCAAGGTGATGATGCTGCTGACGCTGATCGTCTTTGCTATGGGGGTTGTGCGCAGCTATTTCTCGCCCGAACGCACCCGCGCGATGCTGGCGGGCAAGCGCGAAGGCGTGGGCAATGTGATGGCGGCGGGGCTTGGCGTGATGACCACCCCTGCCGTGGTGGTGGGCGGCAAGGTCGTGCACAAGGGCACGGTGCCGACGCATGATCAGGTCTTGGCCTGGTTGGGATAGCATCATGGCGCCGCAGAAAAAATTCCATCTCGTGTTTTCGCTGGTCATGGGCGCGATGATGGTGTTCCTGATGACATTCATCATCACGGGGGTGAATCTGGGCTTTGGCTCAGGGTTTCTGGTCGCATGGGTCAAGGTGTTTGTGATCGCCCATGTGATTGCGGTTCCCGTGATCTTTTTCCTTGTCCCCCTTGCGCGCAAGCTGACCGGTGGTCTGCCTGGCGTTCAACCCTGAAAGGACACATGATGAACGAAGCTCTCAAGAAAGACCTGACCGAGGCCCGCGAGGTTTGCCCGACCACCTCGTAGCGGTTGCTCAAGGAAGGCGCGCTGCTGGTCGATGTGCGCGAGCCATCCGAGGTGGCGCAGGTTGGATAAGCCGATTGCAATGTGATGACTATCCCGCTGTCGCAGATCAAGGACCGTCGGCAAGAGGTGCCGCGCGACCGCAACGTGGTTCCGGCTTGCGCTGTGGGTGAACGCAGCCTGTTTCCGGATGTTTCAAGGCCGAGACTCTCAACGGTTTGTACAAAGCCGAGGTCATAGAGCACCAAGGCCCGTGGCGCGGCAAAAAGACGCCGAATTGGCAACCCTGAATTGGGTGCATTGCTACACCGAAATGCGCCTCTACAGCCTGCTTGGAGATAACTCACGAGCCACAGCAGAAAGCAACTTCTACAACGCAGAACGCGCGGTTAAAATTGCTGCTGAGTGACAAACTCCAACGTCTCCGGCAAACCCGGTCTGGTTCAGGCCGTGTTCTGCGATCACCGTCGCATGTTCCTGCAAGGCATCGAAGACCGCCGACGCATGGCTCATGGCGGGAACAACGGCCCAGACCAGAAGCGACAGGCAAAGAAGTGCCGCAAGCGCATCCTGTCCTGATGTTGGCAAGGGTTTCAACGGTTTGCCCGCTTGTTTCAGTTCGCAGCACGCTTTGGTGCGATCTTGTTATATCCACCCTGGGGGGATAACTTCGTTCTATGACGAAGCCGCATGTTCACGCAAGCCATCCTGCCCTGATCGCCCGGCTGAAGCGTGCTGATGGGCATCTTCGTGCTGTTATTGACATGATCGAGGCGGCAAAACCCTGCCTTGAAATCGTGCACCAGATGCAGGCGGTCGAAAAGGCCGTCGCGAACGCCAAGCGCGCCCTCATCCACGATCACTTGGATCATTGTCTAGATGCCGAAAGCTCAACCGCAGATCGCGACGAACTCAAGGCGATCTCCCGCTACCTCTGAGGCAACCCATGCTGGAAGTCCTTGCCGACCGCACCTACCGCCACCTTTTCGCCGCGCAGGTCGTGGCACTTCTGGGCACGGGGCTTGCCACGGTTGCACTCGGGCTGCTGGCCTTCGATCTGGCGGGTTACAATGCAGCGATGGTGCTGGGCACGGTCTTCACCATCAAGATGGTTGCCTATGTCGGCATCGCGCCGATCGCGGGCGCCTTTGCCAACCGGGTTCCGCGCCGTGCCTTCCTCGTCGCGCTGGATCTGGTGCGGGCGGGTGTTGCGCTCTGCCTGCCGTTCATCACCGAGATCTGGCAGGTCTATGTCCTGATCTTTGTGCTGCAATCGGCCTCGGCGGCATTCACGCCGACCTTTCAGGCGACGATCCCTGGCGTTTTGCCGGACGAGGCGCGCTATACCAGGGCGCTGTCGCTGTCGCGGCTGGCCTACGATCTGGAGAACATCGCCAGCCCGATGCTGGCCGGCCTGCTGCTGGTGGTGGTGAGCTATAATTCGCTGTTTCTCGGTACGGTGGTGGGGTTTGCAGCCTCGGCGGCGCTGGTTGTCTCGGTCCTGCTGCCCAGCCCGAAACCCACCGCGCCGCGTGGCATCTACGACCGAACGACGAGAGGCATCCGCATCTACCTCGCCACACCGCGCCTGCGCGGGTTGCTGGCGCTGAACATGGCGGCGGCCGCGGCTGGCGCCATGGTGCTGGTCAACTCTGTCGTGCTGGTGCGCAGCACGCTGGGGCTGGACGCGTCTGCGCTGGCATGGACGCTGTTCTCCTTTGGGCTTGGGTCGATGATCGCGGCGCTGTTGTTGCCGCGTGTGCTGGACAAGATGCCGGACCGCCCTGTGATGGTGGGCGGTGCCGCGCTGATGGCGCTGGCGCTTCTTGGGTTGGCGGGCTGGGTCGCCACGCTTGGCCTTGTCTGGCCGGTGCTGCTGGGTGCGTGGCTGCTCGTGGGGCTGGGGTATTCCGCTGTTCTGACGCCTTCGGGGCGGCTTTTGCGATGCTCTGCTCATGCCGAGGATCGCCCCGCGCTGTTTGCCGCGCAATTTGCGCTCAGCCATGCCTGCTGGCTCGTCACCTATCCGCTGTCGGGATGGCTGATGACGCGGTTTGGCACGGTGGTGGCGCTTGGGGTTCTGGCGGCAATTGCCGGTGCGGGCATCGTGGCTGCGCTCCGCTTCTGGCCGAGCGAAGACCCGGAGACCCTGGAACACACCCACGACAACCTGCCGCTTGACCACCCGCATCTTCACGGCGCCCGGCGGCATACGCATCCCTTCGTCGTGGATGACGTGCATCCCCGGTGGTCATCCCAGCTCTGAGCGATCCGCCATGACATCGGGTGGGCCCGTCCACGGCGCGATCGTCAAGGCACACCTTGTACGGTCGACCGGACCTCAGGCTGCCGGATAGCGCGAGAACGGCTCTGTCGTCCCGTTGCGGTGGACCAGGTAGACGACATAGGCGTCCCGCTCTGACTCTGGCCCCATGCCGGCGGAACCGTAGGGCATGCCGGGCACAGCCAGGCCGACCGCGTCGGGGCGTTCATCGAGCAGACGGCGGATATCGGCAGTGGGCACGTGGCCCTCGATCATGTAGCCCCTGACCCGTGCCGTATGGCAGGAGATCATGTTCTGTGGAATGCCGTTGTCCAACTTGTAGCGCATCAGAAGCGTTCCGAGGCTTGCCTCGGTCGTGACGATGAAACTGTCGTTCTCAAGGATCTCGATCCAGGCCGAGCAGCAGCCGCAGTTCGGGTCCTTCATCACGTGGATCGCCGGTCCAGCGTCTTGCGCCGGGGTCATCAGGGGCGATGCAGTCAGCAGCGCTGCCCCGCCGATCAGGATCGCGCGCCGTGAAAACATGTCTTGAGTCATTTGTTTTCCTTTCGTGGTTGGAAGTCGTACAATGAGGTCAGAGATCAACCCGCCGCAACCGCAGCGCGTTGGTGATCACCGAAACGGACGAAAGGCTCATCGCTGCCGCTGCGATCATGGGTGAGAGCAGAAGGCCCGTGACCGGGTAAAGCAGCCCTGCTGCGATGGGCACGCCGAGGGAATTGTAGGCGAAGGCGAAGAACAGGTTCTGCTTGATGTTGCGCAAGGTGGCGCGGGCCAGCTTGCGCGCCCGCACGATCCCCATCAAGTCGCCGCCCAGCAGAGTGATCCCTGCACTTTCCATGGCCACATCGGCCCCGGTGCCCATGGCGATCCCGACATCCGCCGCCGCCAGGGCGGGCGCGTCGTTCACGCCGTCGCCCGCCATGGCAATCTTGTGGCCGTCACGGCGCAACTGGTCGATCAGGTCCTTCTTGTCCTCGGGCAGGACGCCCGCGCGCACCTCGTCGATGCCGAGCTTGCCCGCCACCGCCTGTGCCGTGCGTTCGTTGTCGCCTGTCGCCATGATGACGCGCAGCCCTTGGGCGTGCAGTTCCTTGATCGCCTGCGCAGTGCTGTCCTTGACCGGGTCGGCCACCGCCACGATGCCGGCAAGTGCGCCATCGACCGCGATGAACATCGCGGTCTTGCCATCGGCGCGCAGGGTGTCGGCCTTCGCCTCGGCCGCGCCCGTGTCCAGCCCCATTTCCTGCATCATCGCCGCATTGCCAAGCGCCACCGCACGGGCCCCAACCGTACCGCGCACGCCCTTGCCGGTGATGGCCTCAAAATCCGTCGCTTCCTGACGCGGCGCATTCTGCGCCTCGGCCCCTTCGAT
>JAACVA010000281.1:2360-2536 GCA_009992615.1 Rhodobacterales bacterium | reverse complement strand
GACAACCTGCGCAAGTTCGAGTTGATGGCCTTTGGCGTCCCCGAGGAATGGGTGAATGATGTCCGCGCCGCCACCGAGGATACGCTGTTCGACATCATCGTGCATCTTCCGCAAGAGGCGCAGGAAGCGCTGCTCAAGCTGGCCGTCGGCGAAAAACCGCAGCCGCCGGAGCCTGC
>JAACVA010000281.1:0-2296 GCA_009992615.1 Rhodobacterales bacterium | reverse complement strand
CTCCGGCCCGACCCGCGTTTCGGGATCGGCGGGAACGGGCAAGACCATCGTGGCGCTGCATCGAGCGGTCCATCTGGCGCGCGTCAACCCGGGCTCTACCGTCCTGCTGACCACTTTCTCCAAGGCACTGGCAAATTCCCTTCGGGTCAAACTGGCCAGTCTGGTCGGGGGCGAGCCTTCCGTTGCTGCCCGGATCATCGTCAAGGCGATCTCGACGGTTGGCTATGACCTCCATTCCGAACGGTTCGGCCAACCTCAGATCGCCGCACCCGCGATGATCCGCTCCCTGATCACCAAGGCGGCATCAGAGGTCGAAGGTCACCGCTTTTCAGCCCATTTCCTTGTCGGCGAATGGGAGGATGTCGTCGACGCTTGGCAGTTGCGCACGTGGGACGAGTACCGCGACGTGTCGCGCCTTGGCCGCAAGACGAGGATCGGCGGCAAACAGCGTGAAGCCCTGTGGGCAATCTTCGACCGCGTGCGGGCGGGCCTGCTGGAACGGCGCTTTGTCACCTGGTCGGACGTCTTCGGGCGCTTGACGGAAAGCATGACGGGAAAGGCAGCGCGACCCTACGATTTCGCAGTCATCGATGAGGCTCAGGATCTGGGTGTGGCAGAAGCGCGGTTCTTTGCCGCGATGGCGGCAGGTAGCGGCGACGGGCTTTTCTTTGCAGGTGACCTCGGCCAGCGAATTTTCCAGCAGCCGTTTTCATGGAAGGCGCTGGGCCTGGACGTTCGCGGTCGGTCCTACACCCTGCGCATCAACTACCGCACGTCCCATCAAATCCGGCTTCATGCCGACCGGCTACTTCCGGCGACGGTGTCCGACGTTGATGGAAACGCTGAGGGACGGCGTGGGACAGTGTCGATGTTTGACGGCCCATCCCCCATTGTCGAGGCTTGCAGCGATGCCGATCATGAGTGCCGTGTCGTCGGCAACTGGATCAGCGCCAGGCTGAAGGAAGGCTGCGCACCAAACGAAGTCGGCGTTTTCGTTCGGTCGGACGCAGAACTGAAGCGGGCCCGTGCCGCAGTGAAGGCTACCGGTGCACGCTCCGTCGAATTGAATGACAAGGTCGAAGTCGAAGTTGGTGCCGTTGCCATCAGCACAATGCATTTCGCCAAGGGGCTGGAATTCCGGTCGGTGGTTGTCATGGCCTGCGACGACGATGTGATACCGCAATCAGATCGCATCGAAGCGGTCGCGGATGATGCTGACCTTGAAGAGGTCTACAACACCGAACGGCACTTGCTCTATGTGGCATGCACGCGCGCTCGCGATCATCTTCTGGTAACGGGCATCACGCCGGTGTCCGAGTTCGTCGATGATTTCCTGAAAGGGTCTTGATCAGTCCGCTTGGTGCAGCGTTATGTCACGTTATCTTTGCGGGTGTGGAACTCATCAGTTGAATCTATTCGGATTTGACCGCACCGTTTGCTCATGCTTGAACGATGAGTCAGCAGGAGGCGCTTGTGACACACCATGACCCCGGCACAACCTGGTTTCTGGCGCAGATCAAGCCCAACAGCTATCGTATCGCCGAGCGTAATCTTGGTCGGCAGGGCTTTCGGACATTTCTACCGCTGCAGGAGGAGACCAGGCGCGTCCGGGGCAGGTTCACCACGCAGATGCGCCCGCTGTTCCCGGGCTATCTGTTCGTGGCCTTCGACGTGGAGCGCGGCGGCTGGCGCGCCGTCAACTCCAGCTATGGCGTGACGCGGCTGGTCAGTCTTGGCAAAGAACCGACACCCGTGCCGCCCGAGTTGATCAGCACGTTGATGCTGCGCTGTGATCGCGAGGGCAAGCTGATGCCGCCAAAGCTGCTCGCGCCCGGTGACGAGGTCATGGTCACCAAAGGCCCTTTTGCGGAGTTTGTCGCCAAGGTCGACCGCATCGCCCCCGACCGCCGCGTCTGGGTGCTCATGGAGATCATGGGCGGCGCTACCCGCGTCGCGGTGGACGCGCAGCATCTCAGGGCGATGTGAACAGCTCCAACGTGCCTTTGAGTCTGGATTGAAAAACCTGAAGATCTGTGCCGGGAAATCGGTGACGGGGTTTGAGAGGGCGGCGTATCGCGGCGGGTGCCGAAGCCTGCCAGAACTTCCACAAGGAAAGATACACCATGACAGACGATACCGAGACAGACGATACCGACATCATCGCCCTGCGTCAGACTCTGTTGATGGCGCGGAGGCGGGAACATCGCCGATAATCCAATTTGCGTATCAGGGTCTTTGAAGGGCGCAGGTAAAGCAATAGCCCTGATGTCTCCAAACCCGGCAGGCGCCACGGTCA
>JAACVA010000280.1 GCA_009992615.1 Rhodobacterales bacterium | reverse complement strand
TGGCGCCGGAAATCACCCCGGTGTGTTGCAGCGCCACAAGATCTGCCAAAGACGACACACCGCCACTGGCAATCACCGGGATGGTCACCGCGCGGGCCAGGGCCTCGGTCGCGGCGATGTTGGGGCCTTGCATGGCGCCGTCGCGGTTGATGTCTGTATAGATGACGGCGGCCACCCCGGCGTCTTCAAACCGGCGGGCCAGATCGGTGACCAGCACATCGGTTTCGCGCGCCCACCCCTTGGTGGCCACGCGCCCTTCGCGCGCGTCAATGCCCACCGCCACCTGAGCGGGAAAGGCGCGGGCAGCGTCGCGGACAAGATCGGGGTCTTCCACCGCCACGGTGCCCAGAATCACCCGTGCCAGCCCTTTATCCAGCCACCGTTCGATTGTGGCCATGTCGCGGATGCCGCCGCCCAATTGTGCAGGCACGTCGATGGCGGCCAAAATCGCCTCGACCGCCGCGCTGTTCACCGGGGCGCCAGCAAAGGCGCCGTTCAGGTCGACCAGGTGAATCCACTTGCAGCCGGCCTGTTGAAACGCAAGGGCCTGCGCCGCCGGATCTGTGCCAAACACCGTGGCCTTGTCCATGTCGCCGCGCAGCAGGCGCACACACTGACCATCCTTCAGGTCGATGGCGGGATAGAGGATCATCGCAGAACCCTTTCGATTGTCGCCCTCTTGCACCGGCATGCGCGCAAGCTCAAGCCATATGCGCCCCCATGGCCGGTGTCGCGGCGGTCACTGTTCCAAATCGCGCCGCACGGTCCTGGCCATCTGGCGACAGGTTTCGTGCGGTTCAGGGCGCCCAGGCCAGGAAATTCGCAATCAACCGCAGACCGGCCTTTTGCGATTTCTCCGGGTGGAACTGGGTGCCGATGCGGGTGCCGATGCCGACAACGGCGGTAACCGCGCCGCCATAGTCAACATGGGCCAACCGCTGGGCCGGGTCGTCCATCTCCATCTGGTAGGAATGGACGAAATAGGCGTGATCGCCGGTGACGATCCCGTCCAGCACCGGGTGGGGCGCGTCGATCACCAGATCGTTCCAGCCCATGTGCGGCACCTTCAGGTGGGAATCACCGGGCCGGATCGGGCGCACCTCGCCGGCGATCCAGTTCAGGCCCGGCGTGGCGGCATATTCGTGCCCCATGCGCGCCATCAACTGCATCCCGACGCAGATTCCCAGAAATGGCCGCGCCTTTTCTTCGACAGCCTCCATCAGCGCCTCGAACAGCGCGGCATGATCCTGCAACAGCGCCGCGCGACACGCAGGAAACGCTCCATCGCCGGGCAACACGATGCGATCGGCCCGCGCCACATCCTCGGCCCGCGATGACACGATCACCTCGCCTGCCCCGGTTTCCCGCGCCATCCGCTGAAACGCTTTTTCAGCAGAATGCAGATTGCCGCTGTCGTAATCGATCAAAACGGTCAGCACGTCACAACGCGCCCTTGGTCGAGGGCAGGGCATCGCCCATGCGCGGGTCGGGCTCGACCGCCTCGCGCAGCGCCCGCGCCACCGCCTTGAACGCCGCCTCGGCGATGTGGTGGCTGTTGAACCCGTGCCGCTGGTCGATGTGCAGGGTGATACCGCCGTGGGTCGACAGGGCCTGGAAAAATTCGCGCACCAATTCGGTGTCGAAGCTTCCGATCTTGGCCGATGGCATCGAAAGGTTGCAGATCAAATAGGGCCGCCCCGACAGATCCAGCGCACAGCCAACCTGGGCATCGTCCATCGCCAGCTGGCACGCGCCATAGCGGCGGATACCCCGTTTGTCGCCCAAGGCCCGTGCCAATGACTGCCCCAGGGCGATGCCCGTATCCTCGACCGTGTGGTGATCGTCGATATGCAGATCGCCCTTGGCACGCACCGTCATGTCGATCAGCGCATGGCGCGAAAGCTGGTCCAGCATATGATCGAAAAACCCGATGCCGGTGGCGTTGTCATAGATGCCGGTGCCGTCAAGATTGATGGAAACCGAAATTTCGGTTTCTTTCGTGGTGCGGGTGATGCTGGCCTTGCGCATGAGATGCCCTTTCAAACTCGCCAAAGCTATAGGGCGGTGGCCTAGGCACTTGCAAGGTTTCCGGCGGCATGCTCCACTGAAGCTGCGAAGAAGGTTTTGATATACTGCTGCATACCGGCAATGCCGATTACGCAGGGCATTGTTGATTGCCGTTGAGTTAACCAGGCGTCAGACTTGGAACAATTTCTAACCGGGAGGAGACCCTA
>JAACVA010000165.1 GCA_009992615.1 Rhodobacterales bacterium | reverse complement strand
AATCGTGCGCTTCTCGTCGTCCGACCAGATCCGCTTCTTCAAACCCTTCTTCCCCGCCATCACCGACCTCAAGATGTCAACTATCGACGGTGGACACTATCACCCACTCCTTCGCGCAGGCAGGGCAGTCAGACCGGACGGATACGGTTTAGCCGCGTATCCCATGCCAGAGCAGCGAGCTGCTTCATAAACAGCAACAAGGCACCCTACCGAAGTAGGATGCCCTTCCACGCAACCAGATATAAGTGGAACGCCAGCCTTATTCACGTTCCTCAATGATATGCACAAGATGCGGAACGCTGTTCACCATGCCACGTACAGATGGCGTATCCTCCAACTCGCGGGTTTTGTGCATTTTGTTAAGACCAAGCCCGATAAGCGTCCTGCGCTGAACATCAGAACGACGAATCGGCGAACCGATCTGTTTTACAACGATGGTTTTCGCCATGTTCAAGCCTCCTCGGCCACTTGATCGGATGCGTGAGTAGAATCCTCGCGCTTGGGCAGGATGTCGGCAACCTTTTTACCACGGCGCTGAGCAACAGACCTAGGCGACAATTCGTTGATCAAGCCGTTCATCGTAGCACGGATCATATTGTAGGGATTTGAAGAACCAATGGATTTCGCAACAACATCTTGAACGCCAAGCATTTCGAAGACGGCACGCATTGGGCCCCCGGCGATGATGCCGGTGCCTTGCGGTGCGGTTCGCATGAACACCTTGCCGGCGCCATGACGCCCGTTGGTATCGTGATGCAGCGTGCGTCCGTCGCGCAAAGGCACACGAATCATTTGGCGCTTGGCCTGCTCGGTCGCCTTACGAATAGCTTCGGGCACTTCCTTAGCCTTGCCCTTGCCGAAACCGACGCGACCGCGCTGATCACCGACGACGACCAGTGCAGCAAAGCCGAAACGCTTGCCGCCCTTGACTGTCTTCGACACGCGGTTGATTGCAACCAGGCGATCGGCAAATTCGGGTGTTTCGTCGCGCTGGTTGCGGCGACTGCCGCCCCCGCGATTGTCATCTCTTGCCATGATTGGCTCCTGTCTTTGCCCGGACCTGGGCGATTTTCACAATCCTGGTGGGATCTTCAGGTCATGCCGACCCCCCGGATCATCGAGGCGTCACCGCCTGCACCTACGACGGCCCGGTATTCCCCCCGGACCGACATTTTTCAGAACTTCAAGCCACCCTCGCGCGCCGCATCGGCCAAGGCCTTTACCTTGCCGTGAAACAGGAAACCGCCGCGGTCAAAATACACATCCTCAACACCGGCGGCCTTTGCCCTCTCGGCAATGGTTGCGCCGATCTTTGCTGCGGCCTCAACATTATTTTTTCCCACAAAGCCCAACTCCTTTTCGAGAGATGAAGCCGAAACAAGTGTAACGCCCTTCACATCGTCGATCAGCTGGACACTGATGTTCTTGTTGCTGCGGTGCACCGAAAGGCGCAAGCGCCCGGCGTTCATTTTCCGCAGCTTGTTCCGGACGCGCAGGCGGCGCTTCAGAAACAGATCTCTTTTACTGTTTGCCATTTTTCGCGTCCTTACTTCTTCTTGCCTTCCTTACGGAAGATGAACTCGCCTTTGTGACGGATACCTTTACCTTTATAGGGCTCAGGTTTGCGCCACTCACGAATATTTGCAGCCACTTGGCCCAACAACTGTTGGTCTATGCCTTCAAGCACGATCTCGGTCGGCTTGGCGACAGTCACAGTCACGCCATCGGGAATCGGGAAATCCACGTCGTGCGAATAACCCAAGTTCAGCCTGAGGGACTTGCCCTGCAGCGCAGCACGATAACCGACACCTTGGATCTCAAGCTCGCGCTTGAAACCATTGGACACGCCAATCACCAAATTTTCCACCATGCTGCGGGACATACCCCATTGCTGGCGGGCGCGCTTTGATGAGCCACGCGGGGTGACCGTGATGTGGCCATCGTCGACAGCAATCGTTACATCGTCAGTCGCTGTAAAGCTGCGGGTGCCCTTGGGCCCCTTCACTTCAACAGTTTGCCCCGAGATTGAGGCGGTTACGCCCGAAGGCATTGGGACCGGTTTTTTACCAATACGAGACATCGCATCCGCTCCTTAGAATACGGTGCAGAGCACTTCACCGCCAACATTGGCGTTGCGTGCTGATGCATCCGACATCACGCCACGTGGCGTGGAGACAATCGAGACACCAAGACCCTGCCGAACGCTTGGCAGATCCTTGACACCCATATAAACGCGCCGACCCGGGGTCGAAACACGCTTGATTTCACGGATCACCGGAGTGCCTTCGTAATACTTGAGGCTGATCTCGATGGCCGGGTGGCCATCCTTGCCGGTGATTTTTTCGTAGCCGCGGATATAGCCTTCATCCAACAGCACATCCAGAACCCAAGCCCGAAGCTTGGATGCCGGCGTGATAACCGTGGACTTCCCACGCATCTGGCTATTGCGGATGCGGGTCAGCATATCACCAAGAGGATCGTTCATACCATGCCCCTCCTTACCAGCTGGATTTCACAAGACCGGGAATCTGGCCCATCGAGCCAAGTTCCCGCAGCATGATACGACTGACCTTTAACTTACGATAGTAAGCATGCGGTCGACCAGTCAGCTGGCAGCGGTTGTGCAAACGGGTGGCTGAGCTGTTGCGCGGAAGTTGCGCCAGCTTAAGGCGCGCCTTGAAACGCTCTTCCATCGGCTTGGCTTCGTCGTTTGCGACCACTTTTAGTGCAGCCCGCTTGGCAGCATACTGATCCACCAACTTTTGCCGCTTCTTTTCGCGTTCGACCATAGATTTCTTCGCCATGTGATACTCTCCCAGGCTCAGCTGTTGAACGGCATGTTGAAAGCTTTCAACAGCGCCTTGGCTTCCGAGTCAGTCGCGGCGGTGGTGCAGATGATGATATCCATCCCCCAAACCTCGTCGACCTTATCGAAATTGATTTCAGGGAAAACAATGTGTTCTTTCATCCCCATGGCATAGTTGCCGCGCCCATCGAACGATTTTCCGGAAACGCCACGAAAATCGCGGATCCGAGGCATTGCGACAGTGATTAGGCGGTCCAGAAACTCATACATCCGATCCGAACGCAGGGTCACCTTGGCACCCAGAGGCATGTCTTCCCGCACCCGAAAACCTGCTATTGACTTCTTGGCAAAGGTCGTCTGCGCCTTTTGACCCGCAATCGTGGTCAGATCCTCCTGTGCGGACTTGGCCTTTTTACTATCGCGCACGGCTTCGGCCCCACAACCGATGTTCAGGACAATCTTGTCCAGACGTGGGATCTGCATGTCGTTCTTATAGCCGAACTCTTCCTTCAGGGCTGCACGGATCGTGTCAGCGTAGACAACCTTCAGGCGCGGGGTATAATTTGCAGTATCCAACATCACAACACAGCCCCCGTGGTTTTGGCAAAACGCACCTTCTTGCCATCCTCTTCGCGGAAGCCGACGCGGGTGGGTTTGCCATTCGCGTCGACCATTGCAAGGTTCGAAAGGTCAACCGCCATCGCCTGGGGAACGCGACCGCCCTGCGATGTCTGCGACTGTTTGGTGTGGCGAATGGCGACGTTCACGCCGTCAACCACAGCCTTGCCTCTTGACGGCATTACTTGAATAATTTCCCCGGTCATTCCCTTGTCCTTGCCCGTAAGCACGACAACGGTGTCACCCTTTTTCAATTTCGCGGCCATGATTACAGAACCTCCGGAGCCAGGCTGATGATCTTCATGAAGCTCTTGGCGCGCAGTTCGCGCACAACCGGCCCAAAAATGCGAGTGCCGACAGGTTCGTTGTTGTTATTAAGAATGACTGCGGCGTTCCGATCAAACCGGATCGCTGTCCCATCTTCACGACGGACCTCTTTTGCGGTGCGCACAACGACGGCCTTACGAACGTCACCTTTTTTTACGCGGCCGCGTGGAATAGCCTCTTTCACCGACACCACGATGATGTCGCCGACCGAAGCATACCGGCGGTGAGAACCGCCCAGAACCTTGATGCACTGAACACGGCGTGCGCCGCTGTTGTCAGCAACATCCAGATTGGTCTGCATCTGGATCATTTGGTTTCTCCTGACCTTTGGGGGGCTGCTTTGGCCTTCTCCCCATGGTTTCGTTCAAATCGGGTGTCATGCCTCGGTGGCGATGACCTCCCAACGTTTCGTCTTGCTGACCGGCGCACATTCCTGAATGCGAACCTGATCGCCGGTTTTGAAAGAATTCAGTGGATCGTGCGCGCGGTACTTCTTGGACTTTCGAATCGTCTTTTTCAGAACAGGATGGGTGAAACGCCGCTCAACCGACACTGTAACGGTTTGTTCGTTGGCAGCCGAAGTCACGACGCCGGACAGGATACGTTTGGGCATCTCTTACGCCTCCGCAGCGGCAGCAGCCGCCTTTTCATTCAGAATGGTATTCACCCGGGCAATATCGCGACGGACGACACGCACGCGCGCCGTGTTTTCCAGCTGGCTAGTCGCCTGCTGGAAGCGCAGATTAAACGCCTCTTTCTTCAGCTGGGCCAGCTGATCCCTCAGCTCGTCCGGGGTCTTGTCACGCAGCTCTGCGGCGTCCATAGCCTGTTCCTTTCAACATCACCGGAGAGCCCCCAAAGGGTCACCCTGATTCCGGTGGAGTGGATGATGAGTGTGTCTGCTATCGCCCCTTGCGCCCAATGGCAAGCCCTATCGCGACGCAGGACGCCTACCTCAAATATTCAGATCACGAAACGATTTAGAAACCTGAATGCCTGATGGTGCCTGGCATCGGTCTGCCGAAATACGAACGGATCCAAGATGATCAAACTTTTCCTTTATCTTGCCACCGCAACCCTCTGGATTTTTGCAGCCGGACCGCTCAGAGCCGAAATGTTCACGGCTCCCGGCCGCAGCCTGCTACGTGCAGCTCCGAGTGCGTTGATCCAGCTTTCGCAACCCCGAAACAACACCCGTTCTGGAAATCATGCGAGCCTGTTTACCACCCTTGATGGCCAAAGCCTGATTGCCGCCCTGCCGCTCCGTCCCATGCTTTTTGGTCCCAATACCGCCAACGCGACGGCGGCTTTGCCCGCATCCACCGGTTCCCCATTACAGCGCCTTCGCCATCTGATCCAATATGCCGAGTCGCGACGCGATGGATATGATGCTGTCCAACACGGAGCGCGAATCAAGCCAACGAAACCACCCACCCAAATGACAATCGCAGAAATCTTTCGCTGGATTGATGAAACACCCGGCCAGCCACACGCCATAGGACGGTATCAATTCATTCCCGCGACCCTGCACAGCCTGGTTGAACGGTTAGGGCTGCACGACGATCAACATTTTTCGCCCTATGTACAAGACCGCCTCGCAGACATATTGCTTGTCGACGCCGGCCTACACGCTGTAGCGACTGGCGCAATGCTGCGGGCGTCCTTTATGAAGAATTTGGCGAAAATCTGGGCTGGACTACCAACCGATACCGGCCAGTCTTTCTACCACGGCTATGCAGGCAATAAGGCCGCTCTGACTTGGGTGCAATTTGATGCAGAAATGCGCAAGATTTTCCCGGGATGACCTTCAGCCCCACCCATAATTAAAACTGACGCTGATACGGTCCTCCTCGGCCATGTTCATCGGCACCTCGTGGCGCAGCCAGCTTTCCCACAGCAACACATCGCCTGCTGCGGGTGCAACATAATGAAACTGGCGCAATGCTACCGGCGCATCTTTCTTGCGACCGGGGGCAGCCATCATCATCGGCAGGCGCGGATCCTCGAACTTAATCGCGCTGGTGCCATCGGGCATCGCGACATAAGTGGTGCCACTGATTACCGAATGCGGATGCAGATGGCCGGTGTGAATACCGCCCTCGGGTAAAATATTGATCCAAAGCGAATCTAGCTTCAGCTTCTTGTCTCCAAGATCGAATGCGAGATCCTTTGCAAACGCCGCCACATGCTTATTCAGTACCTTCACCATATCCTTGAAAATTGAGAACCGCCAAGCAAGATCAGCCAGCGACGCATAGCTCGTGTAGCCAGGAAAATCATTTTCATCACACCAGGCCTGACCGGCCTCGTCATCCTCAGCGATCGACAAACAAGACGCGGCCAGTTCGATATCATCCACAGGCTTTCCCAAATCCGAAAGACGAGCGCGATACAGCCGGGTGACGAACAACGACTCAATATGTGGCATAAGAAAACCTATGTGGGGGGCTCACGTGTTGCGGTGTTTGAGCCGACTATTATAGCGCAAGGATCGTTGGCACCCGCGCCAATAATCAGCTCCACATCTTTGATAGAAAATTCCGTTTGGACAGGGCATTATACGCAACGTAGGCGGGCATCTTGCGGGTCATTAAAAAATAAAACCTCTATCTCCGGGCGGATAAGACAAAAAGACCCCGCCAGTTTCCCGGCAGGGTCATCCAAACACAGGTCGTAATTCACCAAACTTACCAGTCCTCACGCACCACAGTGCGGGTCTTGATAGGCAGCTTCATCGCAGCGAGACGTAATGCCTCACGCGCAACGACGTCGGTGACACCATCGAGTTCAAACATTATACGACCAGGCTTGACCTTGGCAGCCCAGAAATCAACCGACCCCTTGCCTTTACCCATCCGAACTTCGACAGGCTTCGACGTCACAGGCAGATCCGGAAAAATACGAATCCAGACACGGCCCTGACGTTTCATATGACGGGTCATGGCACGGCGAGCCGCCTCGATCTGGCGGGCAGTAATCCGCTCGGGTTCAACCGCTTTCAGGCCATAGGTGCCAAACGACAGGTCAGACCCACCCTTGGCCTCGCCATGTATCCGGCCCTTGTGCATTTTGCGGAATTTGGTGCGCTTTGGTTGCAGCATCTATTTCACTCCCTACCGACGACCACGGTCGCCACCTGAACCACGGGGCGCAGGACCTTCCTGAAGCTCGGCCATCCGACGGTCATGCGCCGAGGGATCGTGCTCCATGATTTCACCTTTGAAGATCCAGACCTTGATCCCAATAATTCCATAGGCAGTCTTCGCTTCGTAGGCAGCATAATCGATATCGGCACGCAGCGTGTGCAGCGGCACCCGGCCTTCTCGATACCATTCCGTGCGCGCAATCTCTGCCCCGCCAAGACGGCCAGCAAGATTGACCCGGATCCCCAGAGACCCCATCCGCATCGCGTTCTGCACGGCACGTTTCATGGCACGCCGGAATGAAACCCGCCGCTCAAGCTGTTGGGCAATCGATTCAGCAACGAGAGCGGCGTCCAGTTCAGGCTTGCGCACCTCGACGATGTTCAAGTGCAGATCGCTGTCCGTCATCGCTGCCAGCTTCTTGCGCAAAGTTTCGATGTCTGCGCCTTTTTTGCCGATGATAACACCGGGCCGCGCCGTATGCACCGTAACCCGACACTTTTTGTGCGGACGTTCGATGATAACCTTGCTGACACCGGCCTGCGCGCAATCCTTCTTGATGAACTCGCGCATCCGCAGATCTTCCAACAGAAGACCGCCGTATTCCTTCGTGTTAGCGAACCAGCGACTGTCCCAGGTGCGGTTCACCTGGAGGCGCATGCCAATCGGATTTACCTTTTGTCCCATTACGCTTGCTCCCCAGCGGCTTCGACCTGACGGACCTTGATTGTGATCTCGGCAAACGGTTTGACGATCTTGCCAAAACGCCCCCGGGCCCGCGGTTTCCCACGTTTCATCGTGAGATTCTTACCGACATAAGCTTCGGCAACAATAAGATCATCAACGTCAAGATTGTGGTTGTTCTCGGCATTCGCAATCGCAGATTGCAAACACTTCCTGACATCCAACGCGATACGTTTTTTGCTGAATGTCAAATCAGACAATGCCTTCTCCACCTTCTTGCCGCGGATCAACTGCGCAACAAGGTTCAATTTCTGCGGACTGGTGCGCAACATCTTGGCTTTTGCCAATGCCTCGTTTTCAGCCACGCGGCGGGGGTTCTTATCCTTGCTCATTTGCGCTTCGCCTTCTTGTCGGCGGCATGGCCGTGATAGGTGCGTGTCGGCGAATATTCACCAAACTTCTGACCAATCATATCCTCGCTCACATTGACGGGGATATGTTTCTTGCCGTTGTACACACCAAAGGTGAGACCCACGAATTGGGGCAGGATTGTTGAGCGCCGCGACCAGATCTTGATCACTTCCTTACGGCCGGACTCACGAGTCGCTTCAGCCTTTTTGAGGACGAATGCGTCGACAAACGGGCCTTTCCAAACGGAACGCGTCATGGATTAGCGTCCTTTCTTCTTGGCGTGACGCGAGCGGATGATCAGCTTCTGCGACGCTTTGTTCTTGTTACGGGTCTTGTTGCCTTTAGTGCCCTTGCCCCAAGGCGTAACCGGGTGACGACCACCCGATGTGCGGCCCTCGCCACCACCGTGAGGGTGGTCGATGGGGTTCATCACAACACCACGGACAGAAGGGCGAATGCCAAAGTGGCGGTTACGCCCGGCCTTGCCGATATTCTGGTTGCTGTTGTCAGGGTTGGAAACAGCCCCAACAGTGGCCATACATTCCTGCCGCACGAGGCGCAATTCACCAGACGACAGTCGGATCTGGGCATAACCGCCGTCACGGCCCACGAACTGGGCATAGGTGCCGGCCGCACGGGCGATCTGCCCACCCTTGCCTTGCTTCAACTCGATATTGTGTATGATCGTACCGATCGGCATTCCTGAAAATGGCATCGCATTGCCCGGCTTGATGTCGGCTTTGCCCGAGGCAATAACCTTGTCGCCGATTCCAAGACGCTGCGGCGCCAGAATATAAGCCTGCTCGCCATCATCATAGGAAATCAGGGCAATGAATGCCGTGCGGTTCGGGTCGTATTCGATGCGAATAACAGTCGCCGCCATATCAAGTTTGTTCCGCTTGAAATCGACGATACGGTAAAGACGCTTTGCGCCCCCACCCTTGCGACGCATCGTAATTCGTCCGGTATTGTTCCGGCCGCCATGCTTGCTCAAACCCTCGGTGAGGGACTTGACAGGACGACCTTTCCAAAGCTCCGAACGGTCGATCAGCACCAGCCCGCGCTGGCCCGGCGTCGTCGGCTTATACGACTTGAGTGCCATGCTTGTGTCTTCCGTTTGCTTTGCGGGCGGTAACGCCCGTCTCTTGATGTATAGGGCCCATTTCAGGTCCCCGATTTGCAGGGCCCTTTGCGAGGTCCCAAATTAGAAAAAATCAGCCCCGGACGAATCCGGGGCCAAACCATTGCCGGGTGTTATTAGAGACCTGTGGAAACGTCAATCGTATTGCCATCTTCAAGCGTCACATACGCCTTTTTGACGTCCTTCCGGCGGCCAAGCATCCCGCGAAACCGCTTGACCTTGCCTTTCGTGATGGTTGTGTTCACCGCCTTTACCTTGACCCCAAACAGCGTTTCCACCGCTTCCTTGATCTGCGGCTTGTTCGCGGCGATCGACACCTCAAACACAACGGCACCATTCTCAGACGCCATGGTCGCCTTTTCGGTGATGACCGGCTTGCGGATCACGTCATAAAGTTCTGCCTTGGTGGTCATTTCAACCTCGCTTCCAGCGCTTCAACACCAGCTTTGGTCAGCACCAAAGTATCACGCTTCAGAATGTCATAAACATTGGCACCCATCGTGGGCAGAACGTCCAGTCCGTCAATGTTGGCTGCCGCACGGGCGAAATTCTCGTTCACTTCGGTGCCGTCAATGATCAATACGCGCTTCCAGCCAAGAGCCTTCACTTGCCTTGCCAGCATCGCGGTCTTGATCTCCTCCATCACCGCGTCCTCGATCACCACCAATTCACCGGCGGCCATCTTGGCAGACAGGGCGTGCTTCAACCCCAACTTGCGGAACTTCTTGGTCAGCTCGTGTCCGTGGCTCCGCGGAGTTGGACCCTTGTAAATACCGCCCTTACGGAAAATCGGCGCATTGCGGTCACCGTGACGTGCGCCACCGGTGCCTTTCTGCCGATAAATCTTTTTGGTCGAATACGAGGTTTCACGCCGGGTCTTCACTTTGTGGGTGCCGGCCTGGGCGTTGTTGCGCTGCCAACGGACGACGCGGTGCAGAATATCCACCCGCGGCTCAAGTCCGAAGATCTCGTCGCCGAGATCCACCGATCCGGCTGCGCCGCCGTCCAGTTTGATCACGTCGAGTTTCATGCGTCGCCTTCCTTCTTCTCATCCAGAGACACGCTCTGGTCACCGGCATCTGCCTTGTCCTCGGCAATCGCCGATTCAGCGGCGTGCAATGCATCCTCCTCTGCGGCAGCAGCTTCAGCAGCGGCAGCAGCCTCAGCAGCGGCGGCTTCGGCGGCAGCGGCCTCGGCAGCCTCATTTGCCATCCGCTCAGCCTCTTCCGCGGCAGATTTCAATGCAGCCGGATAGATCACGTTTTCAGGCGTCGGCTTTTTCACCGCATCCTTGATCGTCACCCAACCGCCTTTTGAACCCGGAACCGCACCCTTGACCATGATAAGCCCACGGCCCGCATCGGTGCGGATCACCTGAAGATTCTGGGTCGTAACGCGCACCGCGCCCATATGCCCTGCCATCTTCTTACCTTTGAAAACCTTGCCCGGATCCTGGCACTGCCCCGTCGACCCATGCGAGCGGTGCGAAACCGACACACCATGCGACGCACGCAAGCCGCCAAAATTGTGCCGCTTCATCGCACCAGCAAAACCCTTACCGATCGAAGTGCCCGCCACGTCAACGTACTGGCCCTCAAAGTAATGATTTGCAGTGATTTCCTCGCCCACCGGAATCAGATTTTCGGCGGCAACGCGGAACTCGGCAATTTTACGCTTTGGCACGACATTGGCCAGCGCGAAATGGCCACGCATGGCCTTGCTGGTCCGCTTGACCTTGGCCGTACCCGCGCCCAACTGAACGGCGGTATAACCATCCCTTTCGAGGGTACGCTGTGCAACCACCTGAAGCGAATCCAATTGAAGAACGGTGACAGGAATTTGCTTCCCATCATCCATGAACAGTCGGGTCATCCCGACTTTTTTTGCAATAACGCCTGAGCGCAACATGACCGTGCCCCTCCTCAGACCTTGATCTCGACATCAACCCCGGCAGCCAGGTCGAGCTTCATCAGCGCGTCCACGGTCTGCGGGGTTGGATCGACGATATCCAGCAAACGCTTATGCGTCCGGATTTCAAACTGATCGCGGGATTTCTTGTCAACGTGAGGGCCACGCAAAACGGTAAATTTCTCGATCTTGTTCGGCAGCGGGATCGGTCCGCGCACATGGGCGCCGGTCCGTTTTGCGGTGTTCACGATTTCCTGGGTGCTGGCATCCAGCACGCGATAATCGAACGCCTTGAGCCTGATGCGAATATTTTGGCTAGCGGCCATATCAGTTGCCTTTCGCGGCTTATTTGAGTTGAGAGGTGGAGACACCGGTATTGGCACCTCCACATCGAACCCATCTTTAAAGTTGCGCAGCGAGGAAAATCCCGCTGCACAGACCGGTCACTCGATGATTTTTGACACCACGCCGGCGCCGACAGTGCGGCCACCTTCGCGGATGGCAAAGCGCAGGCCCTGCTCCATCGCGATCGGCGCGATCAGCTCGACGCCAAAGGCCACGTTGTCGCCGGGCATCACCATTTCCGTGCCTTCGGCCAGTTGCACCGTGCCGGTCACGTCCGTCGTGCGGAAATAGAACTGCGGACGATAGTTGGCGAAGAACGGTGTGTGACGTCCGCCCTCTTCCTTGGTCAGGATATAAGCTTCGGCCTCGAACTTGGTGTGCGGCTTGACCGAGCCGGGCTTGCACAGCACCTGGCCGCGCTCGACGCCTTCACGGTCGATACCGCGCAAAAGCGCGCCGATGTTGTCACCCGCCTCACCCCGATCCAGCAGCTTCTTGAACATCTCCACACCGGTGCAGGTGGTCTTGCGGGTCGTGCGGATGCCAACGATTTCAATCTCGTCGCCCACGGTCACAACGCCACGCTCGATCCGGCCGGTCACAACCGTGCCACGACCCGAAATCGAGAAAACGCCTTCGACCGGCATCAGGAACGGCTGGTCAATCGCGCGTGCCGGGGTCGGGATGAATTCGTCAACCGCCTTCATCAGCGCCCGGATCGAGCTTTCGCCGATTTCCGGATCGGTGCCGTTCATCGCTGCCAGTGCCGAGCCCGGAATGACCGGAATGTCGTCGCCGGGATACTCGTACTTCGACAGCAATTCGCGGATTTCCATCTCGACCAGCTCAAGCAGCTCGGCATCGTCCACCTGATCGACCTTGTTCATGTAAACAACCATCGACGGAATGCCCACCTGACGGCCCAGCAGAATGTGTTCACGGGTCTGCGGCATCGGGCCATCGGCGGCATTCACCACCAGGATCGCGCCATCCATCTGCGCCGCACCGGTGATCATGTTCTTCACATAATCGGCGTGGCCGGGGCAATCGACGTGGGCATAGTGGCGTGCCTCGGTCTCATACTCCACATGCGCCGTCGAAATCGTGATGCCGCGCGCCTTTTCCTCGGGCGCGCCGTCAATCTGATCATAGGCCCGGAATTCGCCAAAATACTTGGTGATCGCCGCCGTCAACGTCGTCTTGCCGTGGTCAACGTGACCGATCGTGCCAATGTTCACATGCGGTTTCGTGCGTTCGAACTTTGCCTTTGCC
>JAACVA010000164.1 GCA_009992615.1 Rhodobacterales bacterium | reverse complement strand
CCAACGTTTTGGCGCCCGGGCCCCGCAAGGTGGTGGCGCTTTTGGCGGCGGCCTTGTGTCTGGCTTATGCGCTGTTGTTTCTGAAGGGGGCCTGGGACTACTGGGCGCCTTTTGCTGATTTGCCCAAGACGACCGGGCGTTGGTTTCCCACCGGGCTGGACTGGGGCGCGCGACGCTTTGGGTTCACCGAAAGTGGCGATATCCCGATTCCGTTCGACTGGCTGAGAACCTGGCTGGAACAGACCTTCAACAGTTATGAGGAGGGGGGGCAGCGCACGGTTGACGCATACAGCAAGATGCCGGTGCTGGTGCCTTATGTGATCTTGCCGATTTCGGCGCTGTTGATGGTGTTTCGGGTGGGGCAGGCGATCCTGCGCGTCTGGCGGGATGAAGACGCCAGTGTGATTGTCAGCCACGAGGCCGAAGACGCTGTGGCAGAAGCCGCCGCCACCCTGCGCGGGAAGGTCTGAGCCGATGGAAGTTGCGCTGCTGTTCGTCCTTATCGTCGGCCTGCTGTTTCTGGGGGTGCCGATCGCGGTGTCCCTGGGGTTGTCGTCGATCGTGTTTCTTCTGGCGTTTTCCGATACATCTTTGGCCAGCATCGCCCAATCACTGTATCAGGCAATGGCGGGGCATTACACGCTATTGGCGATTCCGTTCTTTGTTCTTGCTTCATCCTTCATGTCCACCGGCGGGGTGGCCAAGCGGATCATCCGGTTTGCGATTGCCTGTGTCGGGCACCTGCACGGCGGGTTGGCGATTGCCGGGGTTCTTGCCTGCATGATGTTCGCGGCGCTGTCGGGGTCTTCGCCGGCAACCGTTGTGGCGATCGGCACCATCGTGATCGCGGCCATGCGTCAAGTGGGATATACGAAGGAGTTTGCAGCCGGTGTTATCTGTGTCGCCGGAACTTTGGGAATTCTGATCCCGCCGTCGATTGTGATGGTGGTCTATGCCAGTGCGACGGATGTGTCGGTGGGGCGGATGTTTCTGGCCGGAGTCATTCCAGGGGTTCTGGCCGGGGCAATGCTGATGGTTACGATTTACGTGATCGCACGACTCAAAAACATGCCCAAGGGCGAATGGCGCGGCTGGGGCGAAGTGTTTGAGAGTTTTCGTGACGCCGCCTGGGGGCTTTTGCTGATTGTTATCATCATGGTGGGGATTTACGGTATACCCGGTGTGACCAGCGCCATTTTCACCCCGACTGAGGCGGCGGCGGTTGCCTCGATGTATGCATTCTTTGTCGCGACGTTTATCTATCGTGACATGGGTCCGCTGGCGCAGGGCGAGGGGCGCGCACCTTTGCAGTTGCACCAGAGGCCGATGGCAGTGGTGACAGCGTTCTTTCACCGTGACACGCGCAATACCCTGCTGGATGCTGGAAAGTTGACGATCACGCTTATGTTCGTTATCGCCAATGCCTTGATCTTGAAACATGTTCTGACCGATGATCAGATTCCCCAAACAATTGCCAACGCGATGTTGAGCAGCGGTTTGGGGCCGATCACCTTTCTGATCATGGTCAACGTCATTCTGTTGATTGGTGGACAGTTCATGGAGCCTTCGGGACTGATCGTCATCGTGGCGCCTTTGGTGTTTCCGATCGCGATGGAGCTGGGGATCGATCCGATTCATCTGGGAATCATCATGGTGGTGAACATGGAAATTGGAATGATCACGCCGCCTGTCGGGCTGAACCTGTTTGTGACCAGTGGTGTTGCGGGCATGCCGATGATGGCGGTGGTCCGCGCCGCGCTGCCGTTTCTTGCCGTGCTGTTCGTGTTCCTGATCATCGTCACCTATGTTCCGTGGATTTCGACGGTGCTGCCAACGGCAGTCATGGGTCCCGAGACCATCATAAAATAGGAACAGACTTGTTGGCGCATGGCCGTCGGCAAGGATATATGAAAAACCAAAGATGCAATGGCGCTGCCC
Organism: Rhodobacterales bacterium; assembly: GCA_009992615.1. GTDB lineage: Bacteria > Pseudomonadota > Alphaproteobacteria > Rhodobacterales > Rhodobacteraceae > Oceaniglobus. The sequence continues at coordinate 10,790 of JAACVA010000164.1, read as the reverse complement.
CGAAATTCCGGATTCCTGGATGAAGGGCTTATCCGCTTTGATCCGGTGCTGCACGATGTTGATTGTTCGGGCTTGCAAAGCAATTTGATTGTGTAACGTACTGCGCATGTCAGCGCCTTGGAAAACCGATATTTCGATGTCCCGCCCGGCATTTGACGGGCGCCGCCTTGACAAGGATGTGTGCGCGCAATTTCTTTCGGAATGGCTCTGGCCGCAGGGCTTTGTCAGCCGCCTTGCGGCACCTGCAAAGGCCGCCCACTGAAGCGAAAACGCCCGACCCGGCATTGGGTGCATCGCGTGTTCTTCAACCTGAAACGATGGGCGAAAGGGGTGTTTCACGGCATCAGGGAACGTCAACTGCAACGCTATCTTGATAAGTGTGTGTTTCGAAGACACATGCGCAGTGGCTTCGGCACGCTGCCGGGGATCGGCCTTTCATCGTCGACATTCCGCGATTTTGTCGATCAGCGAGTCTGAATAGCGTTATTTGCGCGAAAATGGCAGTACTCAGATGACCAAAAGTCGCGGAAAATCACTCGACGATGAAGATCAGATCACGACCGTGAGGATGGCGAGCCCAACATGTCGTGCTCACCGGAAGGGAAGGGATGAGCCTTGCTGCGATCCATGGAACAAGCTGATCAGTACCCCCGAGCGCATCATCTCCATCGGACACCGACAGTAGGCCAAAAGTTCCAATCAGCGCAGGTTGTTGCTATGAGACAGGATGACCACGTCGGCGGTGCGGCTTTCCATCTCAGCTCCGCCGCGGATCAACGTGATTTGGCCTTGATACCGGCCCTTCGGCCACCCCTCTGGTGGGGCGCGGCGGCCGACCGCCCGGAAAAACTGTGCCTGCGATTTTTCCAGCGTAGCCGCCTGCGACACGATCATTCCATCGGGTATTCCATCGGGGCCGATAATTTCCAAGATGACCGAATCGCCCTTCATGCCACCAAAGGCAAAACCCCAGATCACAAGGGCCGGCGCCGTGTCGGGCAATGTCACCACGCCTGCCGTGCCGGCGCGCACCGAATCGAACGTGGGCACCGCCGCGGCAAATCCCGCAGAGATCAGCCCACCCGGGCGATATTCCGGCGGGGTTTTCCACAGTGATTGCCCTGCCGCCGCGTCACAGCCCGAGGTGCCCGCAGCGTTGAACGGATCGACGACCTTTCCATCGCGCCGCACGGACAGGTGCAGGTGCGGAAATTCTGTTGCACCGCTCAGCCCGACCTGGCCGATCACGGTGTCGATGCCAACGCTTTGGCCTTTGCGCACCGTCACCGAGCGGCGCTTGAGATGGCAATACTGTGTTTCCCAGCCGCCGCCATGGTTTACGACAACACCGTTTCCACATTCTTTATCGGTGATGTCAGGCGGGTTTTCGGTGTTTTGCAATTGATCTGCCAACCCATCGCGCACCGCTGCAACAATACCGGGGGCAGCCGGAAAAACATCTACACCTGTTGTGACAGCGGCGAGCGAGGGCAAAGCGAAATCAGTGCCCTTGTGTCCGTCATAGCTGAGCAGGCCGCAGGTATGATCTGCGGCGCCCAACCCCGGATCGCTGTCGGTGTATTGCTGGATGAAACATGTCTTGCCCAAGGTGCAATCCAAAGGCAATTCCAGAACAAGCTCTCTCGCGGCGACGGGCGCCGCGAGAAGAACCAGTATCGCCGTCAGACAAAGCCGCAAGTGCCAGTCTCAGTCGGCCGTCAGCAGCGGCGGCTTTTTACTGGCCAGCCGGCGGGTTTCGGGCGGCTCGATCGTCAGGTCGATCTTGCCGTCTTTCACCCCCACCTTGACAATGCCGCCCTTGGCCAGTTTGCCGAACAAAAGCTCTTCAGCCAGCGGTTTCTTGATGTACTCTTGAATCACCCGGCCCAGCGGGCGCGCGCCCATCTTGTCGTCATACCCTTTGTCGCCCAGCCACTTTGCGGCCTCCGGCAAGAGTTCGATCTGAACATTGCGGTCCATCAACTGTGCCTCAAGTTGCAGAACGAACTTTTCGACCACTTGCAGAATCACCTCTTTCGGCAGAGCGCCAAAGCTGATGATCGCGTCCAGTCGGTTACGGAATTCTGGGGTGAAGGTGCGCTCGATCGCCGCAGTATCTTCCCCCTCGCGCTTGTCGCGCCCGAAACCGATGGCGGCCCTCTGCATGTCCGACGCCCCGGCGTTGGATGTCATGATCAGGATCACATTGCGAAAATCGACGGCGCGGCCGTTGTGATCGGTCAGCTTGCCATGATCCATGACCTGCAACAGGATGTTGAACACATCGGGGTGGGCTTTTTCGATTTCGTCCAGCAACAGCACGCAATGCGGGTGCTGATCGACACCATCGGTCAACATGCCCCCCTGATCAAAGCCGACATAGCCCGGAGGCGCACCGATCAGGCGGGAAACCGCGTGTTTCTCCATGTATTCCGACATGTCGAAACGCAAAAGCTCAACGCCCAGAGTATCGGCCAGTTGTTTTGCAACTTCGGTTTTGCCCACGCCGGTGGGGCCGGCAAACAGATAGTTGCCGATTGGTTTTTCCGGTTCGCGCAGGCCTGCGCGGGCCAGCTTGATCGCCGACGACAGGGCGGTGATCGCCTCGTCCTGACCGAACACCACGCGTTTCAGCGCGCCCTCAAGATCGCGCAGCACCTCTGCATCGTCTTTTGAGACGTTCTTGGGCGGAATGCGGGCAATCTTGGCCACGACGGCTTCGATCTCTTTTACCCCAATGGTTTTGCGACGTTTCGATTCGGCGACAAGATGCTGCGCCGCGCCGGCCTCGTCGATCACGTCGATCGCCTTGTCGGGCAACTTACGGTCATTGATATAGCGCGCCGACAATTCGACCGCAGTGCGGATCGCGTCTGCCGTATACTTGATATGGTGATGATCCTCGAAATATTCCTTCAACCCTTTCAAGATCTTGATCGTATCCTCGACCGATGGTTCGGATACGTCAATCTTCTGGAACCGGCGCGACAGGGCGCGATCCTTTTCGAAATGCTGGCGGAATTCCTTATAGGTGGTCGACCCCATGCAGCGCAGCTTGCCGCCCTGCAAGGCAGGCTTCAGCAGGTTGGACGCATCCATGGCACCGCCCGAGGTGGCACCGGCACCGATGACAGTGTGGATTTCGTCGATGAACAGCACGGCATCGGGATGTGCCTCAAGTTCGGTCACAACCGCCTTGAGCCGTTCCTCGAAATCGCCGCGATACCGGGTGCCGGCCAGCAATGCGCCCATGTCCAGGCTGTAGATCGTCGCAGATGACAGAACCTCGGGCGTTTCGCCACGCACGATTTTCAGGGCAAGCCCTTCAGCAATGGCTGTCTTGCCCACGCCGGGGTCGCCCACCAGCAGGGGGTTGTTCTTGCGGCGGCGGCACAGCACCTGAATGCAACGTTCCACCTCGTGTTCGCGGCCGATCAGCGGATCAATGTCGCCTTTGCGCGACTTGCTGTTCAGATCGACGCAATATTTGGCCAGTGCCGATTCCTTTTTGTCGCCGTCTTCAACCTGACTGGTTTCCTCGTGTTCGGTTGCACCCGTTACAGGGCGCGCTTCGCCAAAGGACGGATCTTTGGCAACACCATGGGCGATGAAATTCACCGCATCATACCGCGTCATTTCCTGTTCCTGGAGGAAGTAGGCGGCGTTCGATTCCCGCTCGGCGAAGATGGCGACCAATACGTTGGCGCCGGTCACTTCGTTGCGGCCCGAGGATTGCACGTGGATCGCTGCGCGCTGGATCACGCGCTGGAAAGCGGCAGTCGGCACCGCCTCAGACCCATCGACATCGGTGATCAGCGTCGACAGATCGTCGTCAATGAAATCGACCAGAGTCGATTTCAGGTCTTCCAGATCGACGGAACAGGCCTGCATCACCTTGGCTGCATCAGGCTCGTCGATCAGCGCCAGAAGCAGATGTTCCAGCGTGGCGAGTTCGTGTCGGCGGGCATTGGCCAAGGCCAGCGCAGAATGAATGGCTTGCTCGAGAGTCGTTGAAAATGAAGGCACCGCCGTGCTCCTTCCTGTCTTGGGTCGGAAAGCAATTTCCCCATCCGACCGTGGCCTCTTAATCTTAAAGCTTGGTTGTTTAACGCCATGCTTCAAGGATTTTCTTTGTGCAAGCGATCACATTTTAACCAAGTGTGACGTTTGAACGGGGTCGTTGACCGAGAATCAATCCTTTCAGAACCGATCTTTCCTGGCCCGCAGCGCGGCGAAGACCTCGGCGTCGCTGTGTCCTGTCAAAGATAGGGTCTCTTTCACCTTGGGCAAGTAGACGCGCAGGAACGGATTGGTGGCCAGTTCATCCGACAGGACCGATGGCACCGTGGGGTGCCATTCGGCACGGTCTGCCGCAATCCGGGCGGCGCGCGCGATCAGCTCTGCGTTGTCAGGTTCGACGCTGAGGGCGAATTCGGCGTTTTTTGCGGTGTATTCGTGCCCCGAGCAAACGAGGGTTTCGGGCGGCAGCGCGGCCAGCTTCTGTAAACTGGCCCACATGGTTGGCGCGTCGCCTTCGAACAACCGCCCACAACCGAGGGCCATCAGGCTGTCCCCGGTAAAAACCGCCCCGGCGTCGGGGATGTAATAGGCAAGGTGACCGAGGGTATGGCCTGACACGTCCAGAACGTGAATGGTGTGACCGGAAAACACGAAGGTGTCACCATCAGACACCGCACGGCTGAGCGGTGGCAGGCGGTGGGCATCGGCGGCGGCGCCGGTAACGCGCAGATAGGCATCGTGGGCAACAACCCCGGCCAACCCCTGGATATGGTCATGGTGGTGGTGGGTAATCAGGATGTCGGTCAGGCTCCACCCGCGCTGTTGCAGCATCGCGATGATCGGCTCGGCCTCGGGAATGTCGACCAGAAGGGTTGCCCCGGTATCACTGTCGTTCAGCAGGAATGCATAGTTGTCAGACAGGCAGGGCACGGTGACAAGGGTAAGGGGCATGGTCTTTGGCCTTTGGTTTTCCTATGTTACTGTCAGAGTTGCAGCAATCGGGCGCTTGGGCAATGCATCTGGACGTTCTCGATCTTCGGACCTTTTATTATCGCACGTCGCTTGGGCGCGCGGCGCAAAGGGCAGTGCGCGGCCAGATGCTGGCCCTGTGGCCGCCGCAACAGGGGCAGACCGTGGTGGGGTTCGGCTTTGCCGTGCCGCTGTTGCGGCCCTATCTGGGCCAGGCGGAACGGGTGATCGGCCTGATGCCGGGGCCGCAGGGGGTTATGCCCTGGCCTGCGAGTATGCCGAATGTGTCTGTGCTGTGCGAAGAAACGCTCTGGCCGCTCGAGCCCGGCTCGGTCGATCGGCTGGTTCTGTTGCACGGCCTGGAAACCAGCGAAAACCCGACATCTCTGCTGGATGAATGTTGGCGTGTGCTGCGCCCGGCAGGGCGGGCACTGTTCATTGTGCCCAATCGTGCGGGGCTCTGGGCGCGGCGCGACCGAACGCCGTTCGGCTTTGGCCGGCCCTACAGTCTGAGTCAGCTTGTCGCGCAGCTGCGCCTTGCGCGGTTCGAGCCAGAGCGCCATGTCGCCGCGCTTTTCCAGCCACCCTCGGAAAAACGGTTCTGGCTGAACGCAGGGGCGTTCATCGAAGGCGTGGGCCAAAAGATTTCCGGGCGCTACGCCGGCGGGGTGCTGATGGTAGAGGTCAGCAAACAGACGCCGGCCACCCCGGGACCGGGCATTCGATCGGCCGCGCGCCGGCCGCTGCGCGTGCTGGACGGTCTGGGTGTGCCGGGGGCCAATCCGATTTGATCCCATCGCGCCGATCCAGACAGAAATTGCTTTGCGGTGCCGCAAGGGTGCCGTAACGTCAGGGCATTGCAGAATATCCAGAAAGTCATTCCAATGCCCGTCATAGACGCAGCCCGTTTCCAGGCCGAAGCCCGGCGCATCAACCCCAACATGGGGCGAATCAAAAAAAGTTCGCTCGATCCGATCTTCAAATTGCTGGGCGACCATCCCCGCACGACGCTGGCCCCGCAGTTGCACGACCAGATACAAGAGCTGATCCACTTCCTGCCTTTCGAGACGCACCAGAAATACGCAGCGGCGTTGCAGGTTCTTGAACAGGGCGGGCTCAAAATCTGTGGGCGCCCGGTTTCGCCCACGATGCATTTTGCGCGATTCGACGAAGGCACTTATGCCTATGTCGGCAAAACCCACGACGGGCAGGACAAGTTGGTCAACCTGTCGCCCGGATCACTGCACCACGTCTTCGATTTCAAATGGAAAAGCTCGACTGGCAACATGCAGTCGCTTGCCACGGTCTGGACCCGCGAACATGTTCGCTTTCGCACGCCTCAGCGCAACCCGCCGTTCAATGATGTGAACCCCCCCGACATGGAGTTCTACTGGGGTGAAACGACCGGAGCGACAGCAGGATTCGGGCGCGACGATCATTCGACCAAGCCGCCGGTGCTGATCTGCCGTTATCCTTGGGTGACGGGGGCCTGTATTGCCGAACAATGGTATCAATACAGCCTGGATGGCCAGACCTGGAAAAACATTCCCGAGGCGGCTTATCTGCTGCACAAAGGTGTGCGCCAATCCAAGGGCGTGTGGGTGTTTTATTTTCGCAAATGCAACTGGGCGCCACACAACCCGGTGGGCTTCAACTTCGAGGCTGAATATCCGTTGGGTGCGCCGATTTCCCATCCGCCAAAGGCGGGGCAGAGTTTCATGCGCAACAACGGATCCGAGGCCCAGATTGCCGATTTCGGTCGGCTGGTCAGCCGACGGTGAGGTCGCGCGCCGCGGCAAGACATCAAACATTGTGCGCCACATTGCCGCACTGTAACGCCGGGCGCGCCGGGCCTTTTCAATCCGGCTGTTCCATAGCCTTCCAGTGGCGCTTCGCCTGTGTTAAGCGGTTGCGGGTGCAAAATTGCTCTGCTACATGAGCGCCAACTTTGATGACGCGGCCGTGATGGGCGTGTCTTTTCAACTGCCCAGACCGGACCGTCCCGCGGCCCGGTTGATGGCATAAAGACATCGAAAGGGTGGACGTGTCCGAACCAGCTTCGATTTCCACGGGGATTGCCGGGCGCTATGCCGCCGCTGTGTTCTCACTGGCCCAGGAAAATAATGCGCTTTCCGCACTTGAAACCGACATCGACGCGCTGGACGCGGCGCTGTCTGACAGCGCGGATTTTCGGACGCTGATCCACTCGCCCCTCTTCACCCGTGAGCAGCAAGAAGCCGCAATAGGTGCCTTGGCGGAAAAGATGGGTCTGGGCGCGACGGTGGCCAACACATTGCGCCTGATGGCGACCAAGCGGCGCCTGTTTGTCCTGCCTCAGCTGGTTACGGCCTTGCGGGGGCTGATTGCGCGGCATAACGGCGAGATTACTGCCGAGGTTGTCGTCGCCACCAAGCTCAGCGATGCACAACACGGCGCCTTGTCCGAGGCGCTGAAAAAGGCGGTTGGCAAGGACGTAAAGATAAAACTGGCTGTTGATCCGCGATTGATCGGCGGTCTTGTCGTCAAAGTCGGCTCGCAGATGATCGACACGTCGATCCGCGCGAAGCTGAACGCACTCCAGAACACAATGAAAGAGGTCGGATAAATGGGTATCCAAGCAGCCGAAATTTCTGCGATCCTCAAGGAGCAGATCAAAAACTTCGGGCAAGACGCCGAAGTGGCCGAGGTGGGCCGCGTGCTGTCGGTTGGTGACGGGATTGCCCGCGTCCATGGTCTCGACAATGTGCAGGCTGGCGAAATGGTTGAATTCCCTGGTGGAATCCAGGGTATGGCGCTGAACCTTGAAACCGACAACGTGGGGATCGTGATTTTCGGCACCGACCGCGACATCAAGGAAGGTGACATCGTAAAGCGCACCAATTCCATCGTGGACGTGCCCGCCGGTGACGGCCTGTTGGGCCGGGTTGTCGACGGTTTGGGCAATCCGATCGACGGCAAGGGGCCGATCAACGCGACCGAACGCCGGGTGGCCGACAGCAAGGCACCGGGCATCATCCCGCGCAAATCGGTGCACGAACCCATGGCGACCGGCCTGAAGGCCGTTGACGCGATGATCCCGGTTGGCCGAGGCCAGCGCGAATTGATCATCGGTGACCGGCAGACCGGCAAGACAGCCATCGCACTGGACACGATCCTGAATCAGAAGTCGTATAACGACGCCGCAGGTGATGACGAATCAAAAAAGCTGTACTGCATTTATGTTGCCATCGGGCAAAAACGCTCGACCGTGGCGCAGTTGGTGAAGAAACTGGAAGAAACCGGCGCGATCGAATATACCACCATCGTCGCTGCCACCGCATCTGATCCGGCACCCATGCAGTTTCTGGCGCCCTATTCCGCCACTGCGATGGCCGAATTTTATCGCGACAATGGCCGTCACGCACTTATCATCTATGATGATTTGTCGAAACAGGCCGTCGCCTATCGCCAGATGTCGCTGTTGCTGCGTCGTCCGCCCGGTCGCGAAGCCTATCCGGGCGACGTGTTCTATCTGCACTCTCGTTTGCTGGAACGCTCGTCGAAATTGAACGAGGAAAACGGCTCTGGATCGTTGACCGCATTGCCGATCATCGAAACCCAGGGTGGCGACGTGTCAGCGTTCATTCCGACCAACGTGATTTCGATCACCGACGGTCAGATATTTCTGGAAACCGAGCTGTTTTATCAGGGCATCCGCCCGGCTGTAAACACCGGTCTGTCGGTGTCGCGCGTCGGGTCTTCCGCCCAGACCGATGCGATGAAATCCGTTGCGGGGCCGGTCAAACTGGAACTGGCGCAGTATCGCGAAATGGCGGCCTTTGCGCAGTTCGGGTCCGATCTCGATGCTTCAACCCAGCAGTTGCTGAACCGAGGCGCACGCCTGACCGAACTGATGAAACAGCCGCAGTATTCGCCACTGACCAATGCGGAAATCGTTTGCGTCATTCTGGCCGGCACCAAAGGCTATCTCGACAAGATCCCGGTCAAATCTGTGGGTCGGTTCGAGGCGGGGCTGTTGAATCACCTGCGGTCCAAGCACAGTGAACTGCTGGACTGGATCACCAAGGAAGACCCCAAGGTGAAAGGCGATGCCGAAGACCGCATTCGCAAAGCGATCGGTGAATACGCCGCCGACTTCGCCGCCTGAGCCCCCCGGAAGGACAGCTGAATGCCCAGCCTCAAGGATCTCAAAAACCGCATCGCGTCGGTCAAATCGACGCGCAAGATCACCAAGGCCATGCAGATGGTCGCGGCCGCAAAACTGCGCCGCGCCCAGGACGCCGCCGAGGCCGCCCGCCCCTATGCCGAGCGGTTCAATGCCGTGATGGCGGGCTTGGCCCAGGCGGCCCAAGGCAGCGATTCGGCACCCCGCCTGCTGGCCGGAACGGGCGACGAACAGACCCATCTCCTGGTGGTGATGACCGCTGAGCGCGGGCTGTGCGGCGGCTTCAACTCGTCCATCGTAAAGAAAGCGAAGGTGCGGATCGAGGCCCTGCTGAAGGGTGGGAAGACGGTCAAGATCCTGACCGTTGGAAAAAAGGGACGCGACCAGTTGCGCCGCGATTACCGCGACCATCTTGTCGGCCATGTCGATCTGACCGAGGTCAAGCGCGTCGGTTATGTCAACGCACAGGACATCGCCAGGGACGTGTTGGGCCGGTTCGATGCGGGCGACTTCGACGTTTGTACGATTTTCTTCAGCAAGTTCGTGAATGTGGTCAGTCAGGTTCCGACCGAGTTGCAGATCATCCCGGCGACGTTCGAGCCCGCCGAGCAAAGCACCCTGTATGATTATGAGCCAAGCGAGGAAGGCATCCTTGCCGATCTTCTGCCGCGCAACATCGCCACGCAAATCTTTACCGCATTGTTGGAAAACGCGGCGTCTGAACAAGGTGCACGTACCGGCGCAATGGACAATGCAACGCGCAATGCGGGCGATATGATCGACCGGCTGACGATCGAATTTAACCGCTCGCGCCAGGCCGTGATTACCAACGAGCTGATCGAAATCATTTCGGGCGCGGAAGCGCTCTAAGACGAACCGGAGACAAGAAATGGCTGATAACAAAGGCAAGATAACTCAGGTCATCGGTGCTGTCGTCGATGTGCACTTTGATGGCGAACTGCCGCAGATTCTGAACGCGCTGGAAACCGACAACAACGGCAAGCGGCTGGTGTTGGAAGTGGCGCAGCACCTGGGTGAAAACACCGTGCGCACCATCGCCATGGATGGCACCGAGGGTCTTGTGCGCGGCACTGCTGTGAACGACACCGGCGGCCCGATCATGGTGCCGGTCGGCAACGCCACCCTGGGGCGTATCCTGAACGTGATCGGCGAGCCTGTGGACGAAGGCGGCCCGGTCGAGGCCGACGAATACCGCTCGATCCACCAGCCCGCACCCGATTTCGCGGCCCAGGCGACCAGTTCGGAAATCCTGGCAACGGGGATCAAGGTGATCGACCTGCTGGCGCCCTATTCCAAGGGCGGCAAGATCGGATTGTTCGGCGGCGCCGGCGTGGGCAAGACGGTTCTCATCATGGAGCTGATCAACAACATCGCCAAGGTGCACAGCGGGTTTTCGGTGTTTGCCGGTGTCGGTGAGCGCACCCGTGAAGGCAACGATCTGTATCATGAGATGATTGAATCCGGCGTCATCGTGCCTGACAATCTGACCGAATCGAAAGTGGCCCTCGTCTATGGCCAGATGAACGAGCCGCCGGGAGCCCGGATGCGCGTTGCCCTGTCGGGTCTGACCCTCGCCGAACAGTTCCGCGACCAGTCGGGTACCGACGTGTTGTTC
>JAACVA010000274.1 GCA_009992615.1 Rhodobacterales bacterium | reverse complement strand
TGACCTTCTCCTTGCTCGCAGCATCATGCCACTGTTGAGAAGGAAATCCACTTATCCCGGCTGTTCAAATTTCTAAAACCACCTCTCAACATCCTGTGCCGTGTGGGCCGTGGGTGTTGCACTTGAATCTTGAGCCTGAGCAGACCCGCCGCCAGACCGATAAGCCCGACCTGCAATGCCCACTCCCGCTGCGGTGAACAATCTCGTGCCGACCGTCGCGGATATCGGTAGCTTTGCCACATGGCTCCGACATCTGGCGACGATCGACAATTCCAAAGCTGCGCCTTGGCCCGCCCCTTTTCAATTCACTATCAAACACAAGCCGTTGTCATCGCTGTAATAACATTTCAGACAGATCTCAGAACGCGGGTCATGTTGCCAGGCATTACCATTTCGACACCCAGAGCGGTGATGGCCGTTGCATTTTGGTCGCCGGTGCCGCGACGACAACAGGCTTGTGGATGGATCACGATGCCTGCCAGTTTCGGCTTTGACCCTTATACCGGGTCCGGGCTGTTTGTCGCCCACCTGTTGGGTGACGCGCTGGCGAACCATACTGCAAGGATGTTTCTGAACCGAACACCGCCGATTTCCACCGCGCGCAAGATCGGGGGCCTTGCCAAAAGCTGGGGCGACCCGCAGATTTGTGCTGCTGAACATCCAAGCGAGGCTTCGGTCAGCTTCACGATCACCCCGGCGTTACGGGGGTGCAGCGGGTGGCATAATCCGTCGGCTGTAACCTGACCGACATCACGATGCACTTCCACCCCTCCGGCCCGGCGGCATTTGATCCCGCATATCAACGCACCCCAAGCCGACCTGTCGGGCGTCGGCTATGCGGGTATTGCCTGATCCAGCAGTCCAAGCGATGGCGTCAGCGACAGAAGGTCGATCGAATAGGGGTGGCGGGGGGCGGCAAAAAAAGGCTCTGACCGGCCGGCCTCGACGATCCGGCCATCCTTGAGCACGACGATGTCATCAACCATCTGCCGCACGACAGCCAGGTTGTGGCTGATGAACAGGATCGTGAGGCCGAAGCGCGCCTGAAGATCCTTGAGCAGGTTCAGTATCTGCGCCTGGATCGACACGTCCAGCGCGCTGGTCGGTTCGTCGCAGATCAGGAAATCTGGTCGTGCCAGCAAGGCGCGGGCCACCGCGATGCGCTGCCGCTGCCCGCCCGAAAACTGGTGAGGATAGCGGTCGATGGCATCGGGCGACAGGCCGACCAGCGCCAGCATCGCCGCTGCCAGGTTGCGCCTGCGGGCCGCATCGGGTTCGAGGCCATAGATCAACAGCGGCTCGGCCAGGATCGTGCCGATCCGGTGGCGCCCGTTGAGGCTGCTGAACGGGTCCTGAAACACCATCTGGATCGCGCGGCGCGCAGGATGTGCGCGGGTGCGCACGCGGCCGCGCGGCAGGGTCTGGCCCTGATACAGCATCTCTCCCGCTGCCGGATTGACCAGCCCGGTGATCACGCGCGCCAGCGTCGATTTACCCGACCCGCTTTCGCCCACAACCCCCATCACCGTGCCGGGGCGCACTGTCAGGCTGATGTTGTCGAGCGCGATAAAGGCTGGCGGTTTGCGCCACAGGCTGGTGCGGGTGCCGATAAAGCGCACGCTCAGGTCGGATATGGCCAGCACAGGCCCTGTCGCCGCTGTGCTGTCACTGGCAGAAAGCAGCCAGTCCTCTGCCTGTTGGGCCCGCGCAACATTAGTCTTGTCCACCACATCGCTCACCACCTCGGGCAGGGCAAATCGGTCGATCTTGCGGTCCAGCCGTGGCACCGCCGCCATCAGCGCCTGGGTATAGGCGTGGCGCGGCTGGCCCAGAACCTGCGCCGTCGTCCCTGTCTCCATCACCCGGCCACCGCGCAGCACAGTCACCTTGTCAGCCACGCGGGCGATGACACCTATATCATGGGTGATCAGGATGAATCCGATCCGCCGCCGATCGGCCAGATCGCGCAATAGGTCGAGCACCTGGCTCTGCACCACGACATCAAGCGCGGTCGTGGGCTCATCGGCGATGATGAGCTCCGGACTGGTGCAGAGCGCGAGCGCGATCACCACCCTTTGACGCATCCCGCCCGAAAACTGATGTGGATAGGCGCGGATGCGGGTGGCAGCGTCACGAATGCCGATCTCTTCGAGCAGGTCAATGGCGCGGGTGCGGGCGGCGGCTGTGCTGATCTCCTCATGCGCGAGAATCGTCTCGATCAACTGGCTCTCGATCGTCATCAGCGGGTTGAGGCTGGTCTGCGGATCCTGGAAGATCATCG
>JAACVA010000163.1:12312-12820 GCA_009992615.1 Rhodobacterales bacterium | reverse complement strand
GCCGCCGCGCCCGACCCGTCCGCGTAGTTGATGCAGTTGCGCCAGGCCAAAACGGTTGGCGCCCTCAATCATCATCACCGTGGCGTTGGGAACATCCACGCCGACTTCGATGACGGTGGTGGAAACCAAAATATCGTATTCTTTGTCGCGCATGGCTTTCATCACGCGCTCTTTTTCGTCGGGTTTCATCTTGCCATGCAGCAATCCCAAGCGCAGGTCAGTGAAAATTTCTTTGGAAAGGCGCTCGTGGTCGTCCACAGCGGCTTTTGCATCTTCCAGTTTTTCGCTTTCATCAATCAGCGGGTAGACGATGAAGGCCTGCCGCCCGGCTTTGATTTGCGAGCGAATCAGGCTGTAGCTGCGCTCGCGCTCCGGCGGCGTCAGCACATAGGTCGCCACCGGCTGCCGCCCGGCGGGCATTTCGTTCATGATGGACAGGTCGAGGTCGCCGTAGAGCGTCAGCGCCAGGCTGCGCGGAATGGGGGTGGCGGTCATCACCAGCAGGTGC
>JAACVA010000163.1:4849-12276 GCA_009992615.1 Rhodobacterales bacterium | reverse complement strand
TCGGTCAATGCCTGTTCCTCGGCCACAAGATCGGCTTCGATGCGGCGGTTTTCGGCCCCCAGATCCGCCGATGCACGGGCAATATCACTGCGGATCCGCTGGCCGAATTGCGACCGAATAAACAGGTTCTCTTGGTCGAGGATCAGGAACCCGCCCGGCGGGGCATCCGGGCGGACCCCCGGATCGATGGTCTGGGCCTGAGATGCAATGGGTACAAGTGCGGCCAGCACCAGCGCCCGGATCGCGGCACCGGGCACCATGTCAGAACTGGGTCGAGATGGTCAGGTTGAAGTTCTGCACCTTGTCATAGGTCTGTTTCTGCAACGGCGACGAAAAGTTGAACCGCAAGGGGCCGATCGGGGTTTCCCACAACAGCGACACCCCGATCGCCGCGCGCAAGTGCGCACTGTCATCAACCACACCGATCCCTGCGGTATCTTCAAGCGACCAGACGCTGCCCACATCGAGGAAAGCGCCGCCGGTGATGCCGTATTCCTCGGGCAGGCCCAACGGAAACTCGGCGTCAAACCGCGCCACGGCAAACAGGTTACCGCCCAGAGCGTCGTTGTTGACGGCACCAAGATCACGCGGGCCGATGCCACCAACCTCGAAGCCGCGCAACTGGCTGGGGCCGACAAAAAACCGGTCGGTCAACCGCGTGGTCGTTCCCGACAGCGCATTGACGGCGCCAGCCTCGAACGTGGCGCGCAAGGTCACCTCTTCGTTCAATACCTTGGTCTGCGCAACAGCGGTGCCGGTTGTCTTGATGTATTTCGAATCGCCCCCCAAGCCCGCGAAATCCTGGCCAAAGCGCAAAAGCACCCCCGCATTGGGGTTCAGCCCGGTGCGACGCGTATCATAGCTGAGCGAATAACCGACAGAACTGGTGTATTTGCTGCCGACCTCACGTTGCAGGATCGGAGAGCTGTCACCAGAAACATTCAGGATCGTATCCTTTGACAACCCATATCGCAGCTGCATCCGGGCATTTTCCGAAATCGGAAATTCCAGCGAGGGTGACAAACCAACCACACGGGTGTCGTAAAAGGAATTGTCCTGTTCCGTCACGGCATAGAACGTACGGAACGAAAACGCCAGATCACGGCCCAGCAGCGCCGGTTCGGTGAACGACAGACTGGAGTTCGACGAATCGGTGCCTGTCGTCACATTGACGCTGAGCGATTGACCGCGGCCAAGGAAGTTGCGTTCGGCAAACCCGACATTCAGACCCGCACCCGAGTCGGCGGAATAGCTGGCGCCGAAGGACAGGGTTCCGGTCGGCTGTTCCTCGACATTGACATCGACAATCACCTGGTCGGCGGCGCTGCCATCGCGGGCCTCGACATCGGCATTGGCGAAATAGCCGAGGGCGCGGATTCGTTCAGCCGCCTGGCGGATTTCACGCGGATTGAACGGATCGCCCTCGACGGTTTTGAACTGCCGGCGGATCACCTGATCAAGCGTGGTAGAATTGCCTTCGATATCGATCCGCTCAACAAAGATGCGCGGCCCACGCTCGATCACATAGTCGATGTTCAGGATCAGATTTCGCTCGTCCCGGTCGATCTGCGGGTTCACCCGGATGAATGACAGGCCCTTTTTCGTGGCCAGACGCTCCATCCGGGCGATGTCGGTTTCCAAAGCGACGGGCGAATAGGTCTGGCCGGGGCGGGTCTTTGCTGCCGCCAGGAATTCTGCTGCATCGATCCCCGGCAGATCGGACGAGGCACTGATTTCACCAAACTTGAAGGGCTGTCCTTCCTGGATCGTGAAGGTGATGAAAAATGCGTTGCGTTCGCGGGAAAATTCGCTGTTCACGCTCAGGGTCTGGAAATCGATGTATCCGCGCGCTGTGTAGAAATCGCGCAGCAGTTGCTTGTCCAACTCGATTCGGTCGGCGACAAAGGTATCGCGCTGCACAATCTGACGCAGAAAACCGGCCTGTTTGGTGTCAAGCACCCGGCGCAGGCGGCTGTCGGAAAAGGCCCGGTTGCCAACGAACGACAACCGCTCGATTTCGACAACCTTGCCTTCGACCACCTCGAACACCAGATCGACGCGGTTGTCAGCCCGACGGATGATCTTGGGGGTTATCGTCGCCGCAAGTCGCCCACTGGCCTCGTAAAATCCAACCATCGCGGCGGCATCCTGTTCAGCCACCGAAGGGTTGTAGACCCGGCGTGGCTGTGACTTCACCAGCGGCAACAGCACGTCGTCCTTGAGCCGCAGGTTGCCTTCGATGTTGATACGGTTGACCGTCGGCCATTCCTGAACACGGATCACAAGGGTGCTGCCCGAGGGAATCAGTTCGACGGTCTCAAACAGGCCGGAATTCACAATCCGTTGATACGCATCGTTCAGCGCCCCCGCTGTCACCACTGCATCACGCCCGATGCCCGCATAAGACAGGATCGTGCCCGGCTCGACCCGCTGATTGCCTTCAATCGTCACCGTCGTAAACCGAAAGGACTGTGCCTGTGCCTGGCCAATCACCCCTGCCAAGCCAAACAGCGTGAGGCAGAGGGTCAGGCCGATCCTGCGGAACCATCCGTTGACACGCTGCGCGGCGCTGCGGTGTCCGACTGTTGTCACGATGCCCATGTGCCCCAACCCATCAAATATCCCGGTATGGTCTAGCTATCGGGATAACGAAAGGTTGTCAAAACGCAACGGGCATCAAAGCGCGGTCTTTTGTGGCAACCGGTGCAGAAATGTACAGATGTTGCGCGGGGCCGCTCAAATCGACCCGAAGTACGCCCCAACCATCAATGCGGCGATCAAGGTGCCGCCATAAAGGATGCGGTCGAAATTCAGGTCAACCAACAGGAAAATGCTGCGGGCTCCGGCCTCGATATGCTGCATGACATGCTTCTTTCCGACGATTCAGAACATATTTCATCGGGTTACCCCGCGAATATGGCGCAAGTTGGGCGCCGAAACGGATGTTTGCGGCCCTCAGGGGCAGAACAGATCATTGCTCAGCGCGAACACCATCAAGGTGCCCAACAGCGCCAGACCCAAGGTCATCAGCACCCGCAGTGCGCCATCGCTGGGCGGTTTGCCGGTGACCGCCTCATAGGCGTGAAACACCAGATGCCCGCCATCGAGGACCGGAATCGGGAACAGGTTCAACAGCCCGACCGCTGTGGAAAGCACCGCGATGAACCAGATGAAGGTCAGCCCACCCTGTGATGCCGCAGCGCCACTGGTCTGGGCTATGCCAATCGGCCCTTGCAGGCCACAGCTGGAAATCGCACCCACAGCCATGTAATAAAGCCCGGAAACCGAGCTTTGGGCGATGAACAGCGTCTGCTGTGCAGCTTGGCCGATGGCACGGAACACCCCCGGCGTTTCAGTCTGCGGGCTGAAGAACAGCCCACCGGTGATGCCGATCAACCAGCGGGTTTCAAACCCGCCCTCAGCGCGCGGCATGTCCACCGCACGCGGCGACAGCGCCACCTGACGCACCGTGCCACCCTCCGGCCCGTCCCGCCAAACAGTCAGATCCAACGATTTACCCTGAGCCGCCGCAACCAGCGCCGGCAGTTGATCAAACGCAAAAATCGGCGCGCCGTCCACTTGGGTGATCACATCGCCCATGGCCAGCCCGGCATCCATCGCCGCAGATTGCAGGTTGATCCCGTTCACCAGCGGCGGATAGGGGTGCGGCCCCTCGACCGTCAGCGTGGCGCCGTCGCGCAGCACGGTGTAATCCATCCGGGGCGCAAGCGGCAGTTGCTTGATGAAGTCGTCCAACCCCTCCAGACCGGGCGCCTGCACCCCGGCAATCGCCAACACCTCATCGCCGGCGCGCAATTCCTGCACCAGGGCGGGCAGTGGCATGATCTCATCAATCGTCAGCGGATCGCTGGCAACGCCGCGAAACATCATCACCGTAGCAAAGATAGCAATGGAAAACACAAAGTTGAATCCCGGCCCCGCCGCCACCGTCGCCGCCCGCGCCCACAGCGGCGCACCGGCCATCGTGCGGCGTTTTTCGGCGGCGTCCAGAGCGCTGACATCGGCAGACGCAACGCTGGACGCATCGGCATCACCGGCGAATTTAACATAGCCGCCGAACGGCAGTGCGGCGATCTGCCACTGGGTGCCACGCCGGTCGGTGCGCCGGTACAGCACAGGACCGAAGCCCAGAGAGAACACATCGGCATGGATGCCGGACCAGCGCCCAACGATGTAGTGGCCGTATTCATGCACTGTCACAATGACCGAAAGAGCCAGTATAAACGCCAGAACGGAATAGAAAAAGTTGCCGAAGGACGGGATAAGTCCGATGAGATCCATGAATTATGCCTGTCCTTTGGTGTGCCGGGAGGCGATGGCCTCGGCCGCCGCGATACGGGCCAGATGGTCTGTCTCGGCGACACTATCAAGGGTCATCGTTGCACGCAGCACGCTGTCCCCCGCCAGACGGGTCAGCGTGTCTTCGACCACACCGGCCATATCAAGAAACCCGATCTGCCCGGCGATGAAGCCGTCCAGCGCCTGTTCCTTGGCGGCGTTGAACACCGCGCCGCTCAGCCCACCCGCCTGCATCACCTCGCGCGCAAGGCGCAGCGCAGGATAGCGCACCTCATCTGGCGCGCGAAAGGTGAACTGCCCCAGCGCCGCAAAATCCAGCCGCGCCACCGGCAGCGTCCGGCGGTTCGGCCAGTTCAGCGCGAAACCGATGGCGTGGCGCATGTCAGGGGGGCCGACATGCGCCATCAGCGCCCCGTCAACAAAACCCACCATGGCGTGAATCATCGATTCGGGGTGGATCAGGGGTTCGATCCGATCCGGCGGAATGCCAAAAAATTCACGGGTTTCAATCAGTTCCAGCGCCTTGTTGAACAGGCTGGCACTGTCGATCGTGATACGCTGGCCCATCGCCCAATTCGGGTGCGATGACGCATCGGCCAGCGTCGCCCTGGCCATTTTCCCCAGCGGCCAGTCGCGAAACGCGCCGCCCGAGGCGGTGATGATGATCCGCTCGACCGCTGCGATGTCTTCACCGATCAGCGCCTGAAACACCGCCGAATGTTCACTGTCAACCGGCAGGATCTTTGCCCCGTGAGACCGCGCCGTCGCCAGCAAAAGCGCCCCCGCAGTGACCAACGATTCCTTGTTTGCCAAGGCCAATGTGGTGCCCTGTTGCAGCGCCGCCATGCCCGGTGCCAGGCCCGCGTGGCCAACGATGGCCGACATGACCCAATCGGCAGGGCGCGCCGCCGCCTCTACCAGGGCCGCCTCGCCCGCCGCACAGGCGATTGCGCTGCCCGACAAAAGCTCGCGCAGGGCAGGCAGACATTCGTCATGGGCTGTCACGGCGATTTCGGCGTCAAAGTCGCGGGCAAGCTGCGCCAGAAGCTTCACATTGCGCCCACCGCTCAGCGCGACCACATGAAACCGGTCGCGCGCCCGCCCGATCAGATCCAGGGTGTTCCCCCCGATCGAGCCTGTGGCGCCAAACACCGATACGCGGCGCCGGGTCATGGCAGACCTGGCGGAAAATCCACCAACTGTTCCACCAGAAGCAGGAAAACCGCCGCCCCCAGCATCCCGTCGAACCGATCGAACAAACCGCCGTGCCCCGGCAACAGGTTCGAGCTGTCCTTGACCCCGGCGCGCCGCTTGACCGCGCTTTCGGCGACGTCCCCCATCTGGCTGGCCATCGACACCGCAATGGAAATGCCGATGATCTGCGCGCCGACACCTGTCTGCGCCGTATAGGCCCACCCGACCAGCGCCGCAGCGACCCAGCCCGCGACGGTGCCCGACCAGGTTTTCTTCGGGCTGACCCGCGGCCAGAATTTGGGCCCGCCAATGAACCGCCCGGCGAAATAGCCCGCCACATCGGTCACGATGACAACCAGCGCCAGCCACAGCATCCAGATGAAACCGAATTCATCGCGCAGAACGAACAGGCCGAACCCGGCCAGCAGGATCATCACAGTGAACACCGCAAAGGTGGCCCTGCGGTGGCGCAACTGGCCAAAGCCCACAAAGGCCGGCGCGATCAGCAACGGCAGGGCAAACCCCGGCGGCAGCAAATCGGCAATCAGCAAAGCCAGCCCCCCGATTCCCGCGATGACCAGCGCCGGTGCTGCATCGTCCAACATGCGGGTCAGTTCCCACAGCATCACCGCGCAGATCACCACCGTCAGCGCCAGAAACAACCATCCCCCGGCCCAGACACACCCCAGCCCCACCCCGGCAATCACCACGCCAGAAGCGACGCGGACGATCAGATCATCCCACTGCCCCGGCACCGCTTTCATGCCGGCACAGCACCAAAGCGGCGCTCCCGCGTGCCATACTGCGCCAGCACCCGGGCAAATTCGGCCGCGGTGAAGTCAGGCCACAAGGTGTTGACGAATTCATATTCAGAATAGGCCGACTGCCACAGCAGAAAATTGGAAATCCGCGCCTCGCCGCTGGTACGGATCACCAGATCGGGGTCCGGCAGGAAACAGGTGTCGAGAAACCGCGCCAGGGTGGTTTCATCCACCGTTTCCGCGTCCAGCCGCCCCGCCGCCACCTCACGCGCCAGGCGTTTGGTGGCGCGGCCCAGTTCATCGCGCCCGCCGTAATTCAGCGCGACGGTCAGGTGCACCCGGTCATTGCCACTGGTCAACAGCTCGATCTCGTCCATCACCCGGCGCAGTTTGGCGTCCAGTTGCACCCGGTCACCAATGAAGCGCACGCGCACCCCCTCGGCCAGCAGATCGCGCGCCTCGGACGCGATATAGCGACGGAACAGCTTCATCAGGCCGGTCACCTCGGCCTGGGTGCGTTTCCAGTTCTCGGTGCTGAAGGCAAAAACCGTCAGGTATTTCACTTCGAGATCGGGGCAGGCCCGCACAATCTCCTTCACCCGCTTGACCCCGGCATGATGCCCGAACAGCCGCGGCTTGCCCCGGCTTTTGGCCCAGCGCCCGTTGCCGTCCATGATCACCGCCACATGGCGGGGGCCAACCTTGGGGCTGGTGTCGTGCTGGCGTATTGTGGTCAACTCTGCCTCTCCTCGGTGGACGGCGTTTGGCGGCACGCCGCAAACATCGCCGCACAGCGTGCGGCATCGCGCAGAGACAGGTCAAACCTGCATGATTTCTTCCTGTTTTCCGGCCAGCACCGTGTCGATGCGCGCGATGGCGGCATCGGTCAGCGCCTGCACCTCGACCGACCACAGCTTGTGATCGTCCTCGGACATGCCCGCCGCCTTCAGTTTTTTCAACTGATCCATGCCGTCGCGGCGCACGTTGCGGATGGCGATGCGCGCATCCTCGGCGCGCGACCCGGCCACCTTGGTCAATTGCACGCGCCGCTCCTCGTTCAGCTCGGGGATCGGCAGGCGGATGGTCAGCCCGTCGATCACCGGGTTGATGCCCAGCCCGGATTCGCGGATCGCCTTTTCCACCCGGCCCATC
>JAACVA010000163.1:0-4667 GCA_009992615.1 Rhodobacterales bacterium | reverse complement strand
CATGCGGCGTTTCAGATCATCCACATCAAGATCAAGTTCTTCGCTCATCGCCAACAGTCACCTCAAGCCTTGCATCTGAGGTTGCTATACAACGCCTTGGCATCATTGACCAGTCCAACGCCCAAGCGCGTTGACAGACAATAACGCGCGCGATTAACGTTACGTCACCCCACCCAGATGCCCCACATCCCGCTGGAGTACAGTCATCATGATCAAAGATCTGACAGGTTGCACGATCACGAGAATACAGGCCCTGTCATGGTCGGATCAGGGGCACAAACACCCGGTATTTCTGGTCCGGGCGCAGGGCCCACAGGGCCTGACCGACGTCGTGGTCAAGTGCGAAGACTTCGCCGTTGCCGTATCCGACAACGATCACAGGACGTTTGGGTTTCAGATACGCAGCCTGGTGATGATCAGCAAGCTTTACGCCAAATTCACAGGGCGCGAAACCTCGGTGCGCCCGCTGACCCAGACGGAAATCGATTGTCTGAAAAACATGCCGGTGGCAGTGTTTGACAGCAACGCGACCGATCAGAACATCGCCACCGACGCCAATGAAGAGCGTACCAAGGTAAAGCAATACTTTGCCGATTGCCTGGGAAAGATGCACAACAGCGGGCCTTTCACGGGACAGCCCACAAAGCTGGTCATAGCAATGGAATTCCAGAACGGCCTGTTGGAGTTGGAACAGGTCAAAGGCAATGCCATGAAAGGCGCGTGCTTTTACGACTATCTGAGATCCGACAGCCATGCCGCCTATCAACTTGGCCGGATCGTCGGCATTGATATCGTGATAGGCAACAACGACCGTTTTAAAAAAGACGGCACCCTGAACGGCGACGGCAAGAACCTGTTTCTGTCGAAGAACGACAACGGGGAATATGAATTCATCGGTCTTGATTTCTGGGACACTTTTTCGCCCCTCGTCGACCTGACACTACCACCCAAAGATGTGGCAGCAAGAAACCCCAGGCAGAAGATCCTGACCGACGCGACCGTTCGCAAGGCATTCGCAGGCAGGATGATCGATTCCCTGAACGACCTGGTGCATGCAACCGTGGGGGCCACAATGCCGAATCCGATCCCGCTGGATCGGCGTGACGACTATGTCGCTCAGCTGGAAGCAGGAATCGAGCTTGTTGTCGATCACATGAGAAGTCTTTCAAGTGACGACAAGAAATTTGTGTCAAATCTGGCCGGAAAATCGCCCTTGGTCAAGGCGAAGGAAGTCGAGAAAAGCAAGATGAAAGCGTGGTCAAAACAGATCGATGCGGGATTCAAGGCCCGGCTTAAAGCGATCGCGAAGTGGAAAAATGCGGTCTGACGCCTAGCCATGCACGATGGTATAGGTGCCCTGCCCCGCCAGTATGCCGCGAAATCCGCCCGGTTCATCCAGCGAAAACACCACGATGGGCAATTTGTTGTCCCGCGCCAGGGCAATCGCGCTGGCATCCATCACCTTGAGGTTCTTGCGCAGCACCTCGTCATAGCTGACCTTGTCATAGCGCACCGCGCCCGGGTTGGTCTTGGGGTCGCAGTCATAAATCCCGTCCACCTTGGTGCCTTTGAAGATCACCTCGCAGGCCATCTCATTGGCCCGCAGGGTCGCCGCCGTGTCGGTGGTGAAATACGGGTTGCCGGTGCCGGCCGCAAAGATGCAGACGCGCTTTTTCTCAAGGTGACGCACCGCGCGGCGACGGATGTACGGCTCGCACACCTGATCCATGGGAATGGCCGAAATCACCCGGGTGTGCACGCCGAGTTCCTCAAGCGCGCTTTGCATCGCCAGGGCGTTCATCACCGTGGCCAACATGCCCATGTAGTCGGCGGTCGTGCGCTCCATCCCCTGGGCGCTGCCCTGCAATCCGCGAAAGATATTGCCGCCGCCGATCACCATGCAGATTTCCACCCCCATATCGCGCACCGATTTCACCTCGGCGGCGATGCGTTGCACCGTTGGGGGGTGCAGGCCGAACTGCGTTTCGCCCATCAACGCCTCGCCCGAAATCTTCAGCAGCACGCGCTTGTAGGTCACCTTGGTTTCGCCTGTTGCGGTCTGTGTCATCTGGTTCTGCCCCATCTGCTGTGCCATGGCCGGTCGGGCCCCGACCGCGCCGTCATTGTATCGCCCGTGTGAATGTCGCAAAACTCCGGGGGATTCAATGCGCCAAAGGGGGGCAAGATGAACACAGCCGACATCATCGCCGCCGCCGGGGCCGACCGTCCGGTGCTGATCGCCGGACCGACGGCCAGCGGCAAGTCGGCGCTTGCGCTGGCCATCGCGCAAGCGGCGGGTGGGGTGATCGTCAACGCCGATGCCTTGCAGGTGTTTGCCAACTGGCGCGTGCTGACCGCGCGCCCGGACGCCGCCGATCTGGCCCGCGCGCCCCATGCGCTGTACGGCCATGTGCCGGGCGATGCGGCCTATTCCACCGGCCACTGGCTGCGCGAGGTGGCGGCGCTGTTGCACGGCGCACGGCCGATCATCGTCGGCGGGACCGGGCTGAACTTCGCCGCGCTGACCGAAGGTTTGGCCGATATCCCCACCACACCGCCCGATGTGCGCGCGACGGCAGACCGCCTGATCGCACGGCACGGCGCGGCGGCACTGCTGGCCGAGCTTGACCCGGCCACCGTCGCGCGAATCGACCACGCCAATCCCGCCCGCATCCAGCGCGCCTGGGAGGTGCAGACAACCACCGGTCGGGGCCTGGCCGCCTGGCAAAACGAAACACCGCCGCCGCTTCTGCCGATCGCGGCCTGCCTGCCGGTGCTGATCGACGCGCCGCCCGCCTGGCTGACCCCGCGCATCGCAAGGCGGTTCGATCACATGCTGTCCCAGGGGGCCCTCGACGAAGTACGCGCCAATCTGCCCGACTGGTCTCCGCGCCGCCCCTCGGCCCGGGCGATCGGCGCGCCCGATCTGGTGGCGCACCTGACCGGCACGCTGACGCTGGACCAGGCGCGCGCCGCCGCGATCACCGCCACCCGCCAATACGCCAAACGCCAGCGCACCTGGTTCCGCAAACGCATGGCCGGCTGGGCGGTCCTGCCCGGTCCCGACGTGGCGCAGGAAGGTTGAAAACGAACTGTCCGCGAAACTGTGTTTGACTCGCGCACCGATTCTCGTGTCGTTCTTGGTGCAGGGGCGCTGCTGCCCCGCATCCGAAAAAAGGGTCACTCTGCCATGACCAGACAAGATGCCATTCCCGTGTCGGGTTTTCGCCTGGTGCCGCTGCAAAGGTTTGCCCAGGGCGGGCGCTGGCGGACCGAGGCGATGCGCAGTTATTCGTCGCCTGTGCTGTATTGGTTTACCCGTGGTCAGGGGCGGATCACTGTGTCTGGGGTCACCCGCGGCTATGGCCCGCACAATGCCATCCTGCTGCCCGCAGACACGATGCACGGGTTCGACATGATGGGCCAGGTGATGGGCGTCGCGCTGTTCTTTCCACGCGACATGGGTGGCGAACTGCCCGAAGACCCGATCCATCTGCGCCTGCGCGATGTTCAGCTTCAGGGCGAAATGGCGATCCAGATCGACAACATCCAGCGCGAACTGGATCTGGGCACCGATACGATGCCGCGCGCGCTGCTGCACCATGCCGGCCTGTTGGCCCTCTGGATCGAACGACAGGCCTTTCCCGCCGGTCATGATACCGACCAACCCGATGCCCCCGCCGCAAACCGCATTGCCGCCGCCTTCACCGCCCTGCTGGAACGGGATTTCCGCAAGGGGCGCGGGGTGGCCCACTATGCCGCCGCCCTCGGCGTCACTGCCACCCATCTGTCGCGCTGTTGCAAGGCAACCAGTGGGCGCACCGCTTCGGCGTTGCTGCAAGACCGGGTGCATTTCGAGGCGCGCCAGATGCTGCGCGACACCCGCCTGCCGATCAAGGACGTGGCGGCAACTCTTGGTTTCCGCTCGGCCGCCTATTTCACCCGCGCATTCCAGCACAAGACCGGCCAAACCCCTTCGGCTTTCCGCAAGGCAGACTAGGCCCCGGTCGCTTGGCTTCTTCTTGCTTCAAATACTCAAATTCGACGCTTCCAAAGGCGCTGAAATTGCGGAATTTGATGCCCAGCTTGATGCAATCTTGTGCATCAGGCGCTAGCCGCCCCAGATCACCCGAACGTAATTCTTCGTTTCGTTGAAGGGCGGAACACCGCCATGCTTTTCCACCGCGCCCGGCCCGGCGTTATACGCCGCGAGGGCCAGTTGCCACGACCCGAACTTGTCATACTGCTGACGCAGATAGCGGGCGCCGCCTTCCAGGTTCTGTTTAGGATCGTTCGGGTCAACGCGCAACACCTGTGCCGTGCCCGGCATCAACTGTGCCAGCCCGACCGCGCCCTTGTGCGACACGGCGCCGGGGTTCCAGCCCGATTCCTGCTGCACGAGGCGCAGGAACAGATCCTCAGGCACGTTGTGCTTGCGCGCGGCCGTGCGCGCCACCGCAAGATAGGGGCCGCGATAAGTGCCGGTGAACCGGGACGCGACAGCAGGGTCCGTGCGGCCCGGGACTTTCACCTTTTCGGGGCGCAGGCGCACGGAATTTGCATATTGCTTGGCCGCGCGGCCATCCAGAACGCTGACCTGCGATTGAAACAGCTTCAACCGGCTTTTCGACGACACGGTCAGGTTTTCAGCCCACCCCGCCCCCGGA
>JAACVA010000162.1 GCA_009992615.1 Rhodobacterales bacterium | reverse complement strand
AGCCGACCGGGGCCGACCAAGCGCGCGCTGCCCTCGATCTGCTTGACCGGGCCGTCCAGCGCCCCGTCGCGGCAGGTGTTGAGCACACCCAGCGTGCCGTCAGGGCGCAGGGTGTATTGCGCCATGGTGCCCACGCAGCCGCGCTGGAACGGCACGGGATAGCGGGCGATCTCATACCAGGTGCCGGCATAGCGGGCCGGGTCGAACAGCGCGATTGATGAAAACGGCGCAGCGGCATTGCGATAGCTGGGAAACAGGCCATTTGGCGCCGGCAGTTCGGTGGTGCAGGCGGCCAACAGCGCGCAGGCCAGGATCAATCGACGCATATCGTTGCCGCCTGTCCACCACCTGTCAGAACATCGTTGCACCCGAACAGGGGCGTCACCGGCGCACAGCTTTGCGACCGGGCCAGGCACAGCCCTTCACAATCCTGGCCCGAGGTACAGGCCCGGCCTGCGTCGCGCGTGTCGGTAAAGCAGGCGAACAGCCCCGCCTTTCCGCCCTGCCCCCAGCGCCCGCCGCGCGCCACGCAGGCGGCCTGTTCGCGCTGGATCAGGTGCGGATCATACCCCGCCAGCCCGCTGTCCAGCGTTTCAGGCTCGGGCTGACAGGCGGTCAGGCCCAGGGCGAAC
The DNA here is from genome assembly GCA_009992615.1 of Rhodobacterales bacterium. GTDB lineage: Bacteria > Pseudomonadota > Alphaproteobacteria > Rhodobacterales > Rhodobacteraceae > Oceaniglobus. The sequence continues at coordinate 12,230 of JAACVA010000162.1, read as the reverse complement.
ACAATGGCGAGTCGGATCACTTCGCGTCCGCCCGACCCGGCTGTTTCATCCGGTCGCGCACCGCCTCGGCTATCACCTGGCCCAACACCGCGTGGGCGGCGGCGTTGAGGTGCACGCCGTCCAGCGGATCAACCGAAACATGCGCCCCCGCATCGACAAATCCCACCCCGAGGCGCGCCGCCTCTCGCATGACATGCACGCACAGGCCGGCACCGCGTGCCTCGGCCCCCTCGAACATGCCAGCCAGACAGCCGGTTTCGCGCACCGACGCAGGACAGACGATCAGAACGTCGCGCGTGACACCGCTGGCCAGGGCCAGCGCCGCAAGGCGCCCGATGGACAGGGCGATGTCGATCGCCGGCACGTTGAAGCGCATCTTCAGATCGTTGGTGCCCAGCATGATCACCACCATGTCCAGCGGTGCATGGCTGTAGAGGACAGCGGGCAGCACCGTCAGACCGTTGCGGTGCGCGCCTTCCACCATGTCGTCATGCACCGTGGTGCGCCCCGGCAACCCCTCGACAATCACTTGCCAATCCTTGCCCAGCGCCGCCGCCATCACGCTGGTCCAACGCTGCGGCGCGGGCATACGCGCGCCAAGGCCGCGTTCGGCCATGGGCGGGGTGCCGAAACTGTTACTGTCGCCGTAAACCAGAATATGCTGCATCAGACGCCCCCCACCGGCACGCATTTCACATGGCTCCGCCGGTCGCGCGCCGCCTGTGTCCCGACCACGGCCCGGACGAGCAACACCTCGTGGTTCAACTGTAATCGCATGGAAGTCTCCCGTTGGTTTCGCGCAGGGAAAGCGATTTCAGGGCGCGGCGCAAGGCAAAGAACAAACCGGCGCCCGCCCCGGTGCAATTTGCAAAGCCGAACGGCTCAGCTGCGGGCGATGATCCGCTTTAGCCAACCGGCCAGAAACCGCAGGGGCCAGCGCAGGATCGACACTCCGCCGGCCATGATCAGCAGGGCAATCCAGGGGCCGTGTTGCAGGCAGACAAAGCCAAGTATCGGAATACCGGTGGCGATCAGACCCCAGGCCAGCGGCCAGTGGCCACGCCGCGACGGCAGGATCGCACCGATGTTGGCGGCAACAAACCACAGGCAGGTCAGGATCAGCGAGGCAGTCATTCCATTCCGCCGCCGCCCTTGCCCCGCAACAGCCGGCCAAAGGCCAACGCCACCAGAAAGGCGACAAGGCTGGGAATCACGGACCAGGCCAGGGTGCCCTGATTGCGCAGCAGCAGCGCAGAATCATCGGGCATTCCCGCGATCACATTCAGCGCCAGCGCGATGACAACCCCCAGAAGCGCCGCCAGTTTCACCGCAGGGCCCGGCCACCTGAGGCCCAGCCAGAGGCCGATTCCCAGGGCTGCGCCGGGCATATAATCGAAAAGGCTCACCCGGCAGGAGCGGAAAGGCGCGCGGGCAGGTTGTTGGCCCAGGCGCTGATCGTGCCGGCGCCGAGGCACACCACCATGTCGCCGGGGCGGGTCTGTTCGCGCACCAGACGTTCCAGATCGTCCTCGGATACGATGGCGCGGGCGTGGCGGTGGCCGTGGCGGATCAGCCCGGTCACCAGATCATCGCGCGATGCCCCCTCGATCGGGTCTTCCCCGGCGGCGTAAACCTCGGCGATGGCCACCACGTCGGCCTCGTTGAAGCAGCCGCAGAAATCCTCGAACAGCGAATGCAGTCGGGTATAACGGTGCGGCTGATGCACGGCGATGACGCGGCCCGTGGTGCTTTGGCGCGCGGCCCTGAGGACGGCGGCGATTTCCACCGGGTGGTGGCCGTAATCGTCGATGATCGTCACACCGTTCACCTCGCCCACCTTGGTGAACCGGCGGTTCACCCCGCCAAACTTGGCCAGGGCGCTGCGGATCGCGTCGGTGTTGATGTCAAGGTGCCGCGCCACCGCCACCGCCGACAGGGCGTTGGACACGTTGTGATCGCCGGGCATCGGCAGCGTGCAACCTTCGATCAGCTTGTCCTCGGATTGCAACGCGATGTCGAAATGCGCCACGCCCTTGTCATAGCGCAGGTTGATCGCACGCACATCGGCCTGGGCGTTGAAACCAAAGGTCACGACGCGCCGGTCGGTGATCTTGCCCACCAGAGCCTGCACTTCGGGGTGGTCGGTGCAACAGACAGCCAGGCCATAGAACGGGATGTTCGACACGAAATCCAGAAACCCCTGACGCAGCGAGTCAAAGTCGTGCCAATGCTCCATATGCTCGGGGTCGATATTGGTGACGATGGCGATGGTGGCGGGCAGGCGGTTGAAGGTGCCGTCGCTCTCGTCGGCCTCGACCACCATCCATTCGCCCTGCCCCATCCGCGCGTTGCTGCCATAGGCGTGGATGATGCCACCGTTGATCACCGTGGGGTCGATCCCGCCTTCGTCCAGCAGCGCGGCCACCATGGTGGTGGTCGTCGTCTTGCCATGGGTGCCGGCGACAGCGATGTTGGACTTCAGGCGCATCAGCTCGGCCAGCATTTCGGCACGCCGCACCACCGGCAGGCCACGCGCACGGGCGGTGTCCAGTTCCGGGTTGCCGGTCTTGATGGCCGAAGAAATCACCACAACCTCGGCATTGTCGAGGTTTTCGGCGCGCTGGCCCTCAAAGATCGTCGCCCCCAGATGCGCCAGGCGGTCGGTGATCTTGCTGGTCCTCTGGTCTGATCCCTGCACGGTATAGCCGTAACTCAACAGCACCTCGGCGATGCCCGACATGCCGATACCACCAATGCCGACAAAGTGGATCGGGCCCATCTTGGGGGGAAGTTTCGTGGTGGCAACAGTCATGGCGGCATCTTTCTGTAGGTCAAACATTTTGATCAAGCCTTGGCGGCAGCAGGGACTCGACCAGCGAAACAAGGCGTATCGTGGCATCGGGGCGGCCCTGCGCCAGGGCGGCGGCCGCCATCGCGGCGGCGCGGTGCGGATCGCTCAGGATGGTTTGCGCCGCCTCGGCGACGGCCCGCGGCGTGAACTGGAGCTCTGCCAGCAAGACAGCCCCCCCGCCCTGCACAAGGGCGCGGGCATTGGCGGTCTGGTGATCGGCGGTGGCAGCGGCAAAGGGCACCAGAATCGCCGGGCGCCCGATCACCGACAGGTCGGCCATGGTCGAAGCACCCGACCGGGTGATGACCAACTGCGCCGCCGCGAACCGTTCCGGCGCGTCGTCGAAGAAAGGGCGCACTTCGGCGGCAATCCCGGCGGCGGCATAGGCGGCGCTGACCCGGTCGTGATCCTCGGCCCGCGCCTGATGCGCGACGCTCAGCGTTTGGCGCAGGGTTTCGGGCAGTTCGGCCAGCGCCGCAGGCACCACATCCGACAGGATGCGCGCGCCCTGACTGCCGCCCATCACCAGAACGTGGCGCATGGTGTCGGACGGTGGCACATAGGGCGCACCGGCCCGCGCCAGAATCGCGCCGCGCACCGGGTTGCCGATATGGCTGCCGGTGACACCGGCGGGCAGGTCGGTGGGCCATGTACCGCAGGCCACAGCATCGACACGGGGCGCAAACACCCGGTTCACCCGGCCCAGAACGCCATTCTGTTCGTGAATCACCCGCGGCAGGCGCAGGACCATCGCCGCCGCCATCGCCGGGATCGAGGGATAACCGCCAAACCCCACCACCACCGCAGGCCGCTCGGCGCGCATCGCCGCCACGGCAGAAACCACACCCGCCGCAATGCGCAGCGGCACCGCCAGTTTCGCCAGGGCGCCACCCCGGGCAAAGGTGGCGCTGGCCACCTGCGCGATCTCGACTGCGGGGGGGAAACCGCCGGTATATCGGGCACCGCGCGCATCGGTGGACAGGCGCACGCGCCACCCCCGCGCCAGCATCGCCTCGGCCAAAGCCTGGGCCGGAAACATGTGCCCCCCCGTGCCGCCTGCGGCGATCACAATCAACGGCGCGGCCCTGTCGGTGCCTTGGGGAGCAGGGCCCGCCCCGCCCTCACCCCACATTTCAGCGCCCCCGCGAAAACAGCAGATCGCCGATTTCGCCTTGGGGCCGGGTGCGGGTAAAGGCCAGCAACATGCCCACCGCAATCCCCCCGGCAATCAGCGACGAACCGCCATAGCTGACAAAAGGCAGGGTCATCCCCTTGGCGGGCAACAATCGCACCGCCACCCCCATGTTGATCATCGCCTGCACCCCAAAGGCACAGGCAAGACCGGTGCCGGCCAGCCGGATGAACGGATCACGTTCGCGCATCAGGCGGATCAGGCTGCGGACGACGATCATCGCGTACAACCCTATGATGCAAAGCACCAGCAAAAGGCCATATTCCTCGGCCGCAACGGCAATGATGAAATCGGTATGCGCATCGGGCAGTGACCATTTCACCGCGCCCTCGCCCACCCCGACCCCCAGAAACCCGCCTTCGCGGATCGCATTGGTGGCATAGCCCAGCTGGGTTGTCGGATCGACATCGGCGGATAAAAATCCATCAATCCGCCGCGCAAAGTGTTCAGAACTTTCATAGGCCAGGGTGCCGGCAAAAATCACCAGCCCGGCCAGCACAATCAACAGGGTGATCGGTGCGCCAGCGACGAAATACATCACACCCCAGGAAAACAGCACCAGGCTGGCCTGACCGAAATCGGGCTGGGCCGCCAGAAACCCGACGACGATCAGACACAGGATCAGGCTGAACGTCTTGCCCGGCGGGCCGCCCACCTCGTAACTCGCGGCCAGCATCCAGGCGGCAACGACGATGAAACCGGGCTTCAGAAACTCGGAGGGTTGCACACTGGCAAAGCCCAGGGAATACCACCGCATCGCGCCCTTGCCGAAATCCGTGCCAAAAAACGGCAGGAAAATAAGGGCGACAAATGCCGCGCCAAAGCCCAGCACCGCCAGCCGCCGCACCAGTTGTGGCGACATCAAGGTTGTGATCCACAGCGCCAAAAGCGCCGCGCCGCCAAAGATCGCCTGCCGCTTGACATAATAAAACGGCTCAAACCCGTTGCGCGCGGCAAGGGGCGGAGATGCGGCCAGGCCCAGCAACAGGCCAATGCCGAACAGGATCAGGATGCAGGACAATGACCAGCGGTCGATCGTGTTCCACCAGCGCGGAAGAATCGGTTCGCCTGCCTGCACGTGCGACGTGCCGTATACCATTTCGGTCATGGAAATTCTGCCTTCTGCCTCAGCCATTGCCCGTTTGCCGGGTCTGCAAAAAAGGTAACGCGAAAATCGACTCGGCGCCAGCGCTTTGACGCGGATTGCCCCCCTTGCGTGGCACCCTCGAACGTGGTGACACAACACCATGGCCAGTTATGACACCCTGATCCGTGGTGCCGGAGCCGCCAAGTTGAACAGGTGGACGGTTAAGTAGTAGATATTAATGGGGTGAGATGCCGCAAAATGTCGCTGCGCGGCACTGATCAGGCGGGTTTCGGCAATTCAGGGTATCAAACAGCTCCAATTGCTCAGGTGTCGGGGGTATGCCCTTGAGCTTGCGATCGGCTATCTTCATGTAATGGCGATGGATCTGCGCGAGTATTTCAAAGGCGGTGCGCGGGCTTGCGCTGCGGCCCTTGGCCTGCATGACACCGTAGAGGACGAGGGCCAGGAAGCAGATCATGACGTGGGCGCGGATGTCCTCATCGCCCTCCGCATGGATGCCCACGGTGGTCAGATCATAGAAGACGACCGTCAGATCGCGATCGACCAGAGTGCGGACCTGGCCGGCCAGCTCGGTCTCAACCCTGTCGACATTGTCGATCGGCGCGTCCATGGCACGCAGGAGATGATGATGTCGACTTTGGCCGACATATCGGGCACCGCCACGGTGCCCAACCAGCGCACCTAATCACGCCAAGAGGCCGGTCGCGGCCACAGGCCGCCAGCTCGTCGTCGAGCAGCCTGGTGGCGCGGCCGATCTGCGATGACGACCGGCTCTCGATGCCGAATTCGCGCCTGACCGCCTTCAAATCACGGCTCGAGACGCCCTTGATGTACATTCCGGCCACCACCGGTATGCACAACGCTTTCCCGCCGGTGCCCACGGTCCGGGGCTATTTCTACGCTTGGCGCAATGACGGCCTGCTGGATGAGATGAACCATAAACTCGTTGAAATGGCTCGACTGGCAGAGGGCCGCAAAGCCCAGCCGACAGCCGGGATCATCGACAGCCCGAGCGTAAAAACCACGGAAAGTGGCGGGGTTTGCGGGTATGATGCCGGAAAGACGGTCAAGGGGCGCAAGCGCCATATCGTCACCGACACGATCGGGTTGCTGGTCGGGCTTGAGGTCCAGAGCGCCGGAATTCAGGATCGCCCCTCTCGGCAGATTGCTGCGCAATCGCCTGTCGGGCAGGGGACGGGTGGCCATCGCCCACATTCGACGTGTCACACGCCACCTCGCAACGGCATGAAAATCCGCCGATAGTTTTGAATCGGACTCTGATCTCGACTTTGTACGTTATGCGGCGAGTGTTGGAAAACATCTCCGACCCAGAGGGCAAGACGGACTGCGCCGATCGCGTCGGTGAAGATGAGGCTGGTCTTGCGATACCAATCCGCTTGCACCAGCGGGTCGGCGACGAAGGATCGACGGGCAGCCGGTGCTGGAAGAAGGTCTCACCGGTAAAGTGCTGGTAGGAGGGCTTTTCGACCCAGCGGGCCACAACCCCCTCGTTCGAAAGCCGGTAGGCATGCTGGAGATACAGCAGCCCGGCCGCGAGCCGAGGTTCCGTCGTAGGCCGCCCCTTATGGGACGGAAAGAACCCCGACCACTGTCGCTCGAACACCTCCCAGTCAATCAGCGCCGCCAGCTTCACCAACTCGTGCCGGGGGCCCGAACAGACGCGGACGCAGCAGGCTATCTTGTTCCTCGGAGCGCGGGCGATGCTTCATGGTCCGAATGGAAATTTAAGGGTTTCGGCCAAACTCATAGGAAACCCTGCCGGCGGAGGCGAAAAAACCCGCCAAGTCCTCACGCAAAATCAGAGACTTCGAACTTGTTCAGGCTGAGCGACTTACCGAAATCAACCGCACAACAGGTAACTAAATCGGTGGTCTCGCCAGATCGTTACACCGATTCCGTGACAACTTTGCCCCGATTTAAAAATGCGTCAGTGCGTCCAGGCGCCACGGCGCTTGGTGGCAAAGTTTTCGCCGTATCCACCATTGCGCACATTGGGGCGGCGGACATGTGGCTGGGTCACCACGGCGTCGATGCCATTGTCGCGGGCATAGGCCAAGGCGGCCTCTTTGCTTTCAAAACGCAAACGCACCTGCGCCTGGGTGTCGGCGCTGCTGGTCCAGCCCATCAGCGGATCAACCTCGCGTGCGGTGTCAGGCACGAAATCCAGAACCCACTCATGGGTTTTCGCCGCGCCCGAAGACATCGCCGTTTTCGCTGGTTTGTAAATGCGTGCGCTCATGCCCTGTCTCCCGATCTTCTCACCAGTGTATCCCGGAATAAAAGCCGAATGGCAAGCATCGCGAGTGCTGAAAAGCGCTGGTTGCCGAAGTCCCGCAGGGTGAGCGAGGGATGGGTGGAAACGGGTTCTTCGGCAACCAGGCCTTGCTGCTTGCCTTATGAGGTTTACACGCTTTGAACACCATTTCAACACTTAAATACAATTTAAGGTTGTGCTGACCTTTGAACGCCCCGATCAGCCGGTTCTTGGGCAAAAGACTGCTGCCCGGATATGCCCAAAGGCAGTTCTGTCTCGCCGCGTCTGGCCCCCAATCGGCTTGCAACCTGCGTCAACAGGGCCATCTATGGGGCAAGCCAAGGATCACGCCCATGCCCCACAACAACACCAACGCCCTGTCGCCCCGCCCTGATGTCCTGACCAAGCCAAAACTGGAAGGCGGGCGGCGTTTTCGCATGGCATCCGAGTTCCAGCCCGCCGGCGATCAGCCCACCGCGATCAAGGCCCTGGCCGAAGGTGTGGTGGCGGGCGAGCGGGATCAGGTGCTGTTGGGCGCCACCGGCACCGGCAAGACCTATACCATGGCCAAGGTGATAGAGGCGACACAACGCCCCGCCATCATCCTCGCCCCGAACAAGACATTGGCCGCGCAGTTATATAGCGAATTCAAGGGTTTTTTTCCAGACAACGCGGTCGAATACTTTGTTTCGTTCTATGATTATTACCAGCCCGAGGCCTATGTTGCCCGGTCCGACACCTATATCGAGAAGGAATCGCAGATCAACGACCAGATCGACAGGATGCGCCACTCGGCCACCCGGTCTTTGCTGGAACGCGACGATGTGATCATCATCGCCTCGGTATCCTGCATCTATGGCATTGGTTCGGTCGAAACCTATGGCGCGATGACCCAGGATTTGTTGGTGGGCCAGGAATATGACCAGCGCGCCGTCATGTCCGATCTTGTGGCGCAACAGTACAAGCGCAACGATCAGGCGTTCCAGCGCGGCAGTTTCCGGGTGCGCGGTGACAGCCTGGAAATCTTTCCGGCCCACCTTGATGATCGGGCCTGGCGATTGTCGTTCTTTGGCAATGAGCTGGAAGGAATTACCGAATTCGATCCCCTGACAGGGCAGAAAACCGACAGTTTCGACAAAATCCGCGTTTATGCCAATTCGCACTATGTGACGCCACGCCCGACAATGAAACAGGCCATCGTCGAGATCAAGAAAGAGCTGCGGATGCGGCTTGACCAATTGGTGAACGAGGGCAAGCTGTTGGAGGCGCAGCGCCTGGAACAACGCACCAATTTTGATGTCGAAATGCTTGAGGCGACCGGCGTGTGCAACGGAATCGAGAACTATTCCCGTTATCTGACCGGGCGCGCGCCAGGTGAACCGCCCCCCACCCTGTTTGAATTCATCCCTGACAATGCCATCGTGTTCGCCGATGAATCCCACGTTTCGGTGCCTCAGATCGGCGGCATGTACAAGGGTGACTTCCGGCGCAAGATGACGCTGGCCGAACACGGGTTCCGCCTGCCGTCCTGCATGGACAACCGCCCTCTGAAGTTCGAGGAATGGGATGCGATGCGCCCGCAATCGGTGTTCGTGTCTGCCACACCTTCCGCGTGGGAAATGGAACAATCGGGCGGCGTGTTCGTCGAACAGGTGATCCGACCCACCGGCCTTGTCGATCCACAGGTCGAAATCCGCCCGGTGAACATGCAGGTGGATGACCTGTTGGACGAGGTGCGCCGCGTGACACAGGCGGGGTTCCGCACCCTGTGCACCGTCCTGACCAAACGCATGGCCGAAGATCTGACCGAATACATGCACGAACAGGGCATCAAGGTACGCTATATGCACAGCGATATTGACACCCTGGAACGCATTGAAATTCTGCGCGATTTGCGGCTGGGCGCGTTCAATGTGCTGATCGGCATCAACCTGCTGCGCGAAGGGCTGGACATTCCCGAATGTGGGCTGGTGGCAATCCTGGACGCCGACAAGGAAGGCTTCCTGCGGTCCGAAACCTCGCTGATCCAGACGATCGGGCGCGCCGCGCGCAACGAACAGGGACGCGTCATCATGTACGCCGACCGGATCACCGGCAGCATGGAGCGCGCCCTCGCCGAAACCGACCGCCGCCGCGAAAAACAGGTGGCCTACAACATCGAACACGGGATCACCCCGGCGACGGTCAAAAAGAACGTCGAAGATGTGCTGTCGGGTCTGTACAAGGGCGATGTGGACATGAACCGCGTGACTGCCAAGATCGACAAAAAGCTGTCGGGCAGCAATTTGCGCGCGGTGATGGACGGGCTGCGCACCGACATGCGCAAGGCGGCCGAAAACCTTGAATTCGAAGAGGCAGCGCGCCTGCGGGATGAGTTGAAGCGGCTGGAGGCCGTCGATATGGCAGTGTCCGACGATCCCCTCGCGCGTCAGTCTGCGGTCGAAGCCGCCAGCGCCGCCGCGACCAAGACCGCCGGCCGCTCAACCGCTGGGCGCCCCGGTCAACGCGGCGGCAATGTGCGGCGACGCAAATCCTGAGGCGTCTCAAAAAACGCTTGGCAAGGTTAACACGCTGTTAACACCCTGCGCGCCAAACTGGCTGTGGGGGATTCCATGGGGCCTTGGTTCGTTCTGCTGCTGATCTGTCTGGCCGGGCCCATCCACGCCGGCGCCTGGCCGCGTGAGTCGGGCAAGGCGTTCATCGCAGCATCGGCCAATTTCAGCCAGGATGGCACGGGCGCCGCAGACGGCTATCAATCGCTGTATGCGGAATACGGCGTGACGCCCCGGCTGACTTTCGGCGCAAAACTCTGGCGGCGTGCCGATGGGCGGCACGGTGATGCGATGGCCTTCGCGCTATATCCGCTGGGCGATCCTGGCGGTGCGCACAAGTTTGCCATTGGGCTTGGCGCGGGGGCGCGCCACTTCTCGGATGGTCGTACCCTGCCCATTCTCGTGCCACAATTTCACTGGGGAAAAGGGTTTGAAGGCGGCATCGCCCCCGGCTGGATGTCGCTGTCGGTCGAGGTGGGTCGCGCATTTGGCGCAGATGACCGGTGGGCCAAGGCCGATTTCACCTTTGGGCTGAAACCGGATGACAAAACGCACCTGATCCTGCAACTGCGGGCCTATGACGAACCCACCGGCAAAGTCGGCTATTTCGCCCCCAGCTATGTCCGCCAGATCCGCAAGGGGGTGCATCTTGAGGCGGGTATGACCTGGCGGATGAAAGGCGACAATCGTCTGGGTGTCAGCCTTGGCAGTTGGATCGACTTCTGAATCGTAACGGCAGGGCAACCCTCGGCCGCCCTGCACCCGTATTCAGAACGGCTTGTCGCAGCGCGCGGTCACCTGCACCCGCCCCCGCGTCGGCACTGACCAGCCGAGGCGCACGCGATTCTGGTTCGGCCCATCCAGCGGCGTGACCGTTGGCATGGTGTAAACCGTCGCCGCGCCCGTCGTCAGCAATGTGCCATCGGGCACCACCGCCGAAACCGTGCGCACAAAGCCCGAAAATGGCAAATATCCGGCCACCGACAACGTCCAGGTCGATGCGTTATCGGGCTGGTCGAATTCCAGCGTGACGGGGTTGATCGTCAACTGGTTGATCCCGTTGAACGTGTTGCCGGTAAATTCCACCATTCGCGCCAGACTGTGATCCAGCGGCGCTTTTGACGTATCCACGCGGTCTATCCGGTCGATTGCGCCGTTGATCGACTTGAACGTGTTGCCCGACACGTTCAACCCCTGCACAAAATGACCGGGGCCATAAGGCTTGATCACGATCCAACTGAACCAGGGCGCCACATCATTGGCGGTGAAGATGCACCCGGTGATCGACAATCCGCCGAACGAAAATTCGTTTGAAAACGCCGGCTCGGCGTCGTGTTCGTTGGTCCATTCGATAAACGAATTGTCGAGATAACAGCCGGTGATCACCGTCTTGACGTTGGTTTCGGTCAGGACAACGCCCGCCGTGCGCGGCCCGTCATTCACGTTGTCGCCCTGAAACCAGTGGTTTCCGACCAAAAGGTGACCATTGCCGAACAGAACCATTGTGGTGCCCAGACGTTGAAACCGGCTGTCCCGGATCTTGCCGTCGTTGGCGTTGATGTTGAACCCCACCGACTGACGCTGGGTCGCGGGCAGCGATTGTTCGTCCGATACGAAATGACAGCGGTCGATTTGCAGATCCTGACAGCCCTTGCCGATACTGGTGATCCCGCGGTGGCGTGGCTTGGTGATGAAACAATCCTTCACATGGAATGTCTCGCCATCGGGGGCCATCATGATTCCGCTGGCCAACCCGTCGAGCTGAAACTCGATATCGGTCAGGGTGAATTTGCTCAACCGGGTAAAACCGCTGAAATCCAGTGCATAGCGAAACCGCCGGAACGTGTAGGTCTGGCTGCCCACGGCGTCGAACAACGGCTGGCTGAGGGTGATCGTGCCCTGACCGACGTTTTTCGACCGAACGTAAACCTCGCGCCCTACGCCCGTGCCGGTCACCAATGAGCCGACCTCGATATTGGCCACATTGGCCACATCGGTCAGCGTTTTGGGATTGTTCACAGCATAGCGCGCGGTCGAGGTCACGGTCACCACGTTCCAGGCCGTCCCCGGCACACAGTTGAACTGGCCGTTGCGGATCACCCGGCGGATTTCATAAGTGGTCAGGTTGTCCACCGCCGCCGCCATGTCGATCGGGCCGGTCAATTCGATCCGCCGCCCGCCCATGTCCAGGCTTTCGTGATCGGTGTTGTTCAACAGCGCCTGAAAGGCTTTCTTGAACCCCTCGATTTCAC
>JAACVA010000278.1 GCA_009992615.1 Rhodobacterales bacterium | reverse complement strand
GTCCAGCGACAGCCCGTTCTGCTCGGCCAACCTCAACTTGGCAATGGTCATGTCGATGCTCGGCAGCAGGTAGTAATCCCGCGGGACTTCGTTCAATTCGTCCATTCGCACGGCAATCGTGATGTCGGGCACCAGGCCAGTATCGAGACGGATGCGCCATCGCAGGGAACCGCCCTGCGTCTCGAAACATCGTGCCAACACCACCGACGCCGTGAACTCGTCGTTGATGCGGATCAGGTCGGTGTCCGGATCCTGCGCCGCCTGTCCTCCACGTTCCGCGACACCGTCGAGGATCCGGGCTACGATGCCGGGGTGGGCCTGCCGCAAGGCCCGGTTGATCTCGACGTAGCGATAGTCGCGCTCTGGCTCGTAACCGATCATCTGGTAAGCGCGCAGCAAGCTGCCGAAGCGGCTCCGGAAGGCGCTGGAGGATGGCACGTTGTCCTGTTCATCAATGATCAGTCCTGACAGTACGCCTTTCTGTTTCAGCACGGCGCGCAGGGCTTCGAGCAGTTCTGCGTCCGTGAAATGCTGGCTGCGCGCGTCGACGATTTCGCGTGCGCGCAGAAACAGCACCTCGTCCACAATGGCGGGGTAGGCGCCCTCGGCCCGGACCCACATCTCGCGAGGGTTCACCACTCGCTTGTGCTTCAGCTTGAAGGACACCTTGTTGTAAACGTTGTTGCCGATGTATTTTTCGTTGGTCAGGACCTGGTGAACCGATGCCCGGGACCATGGCCGCTCAAGATCCGTCAGATGCCCGTCGGCATTCAGGGTTTCCGCAATCTCACGCTCCGAGCGGCCATCCTCGACGAACATTCGGTACATGCGGCGCACGACATCCTGTTCCTGCTCAGGGCCCGGAACGAGAACGACACGGTCGGTCTGAAAACTCTTCTGTTGGCCGCGGGACAAGGCACCCTTCGGGTTGCCGTGGTCGTTGATCAGTACCCGGCGCAACCCGTATCCAGCCGCACCGCCTTGGCGGTATCCAAGCTCAACCAGACGGCATTGCCCGGCGAAGACCTTCACCGAAAGCTCGCGGCTGTATTCACCCGCCATCACCCGCTTGACAGTTTTCAGAAGGTTGGAGCCGATGCTGCCGTCGTTTTCGAACTGCTCGCCGCAGTAGTGCACACGGATCCCGGCGCGGGAGCAGACATGCTCGTGATACGCCCCTTCATCCGCGTCCTGAAACCGGCCCCATCGGCTGACGTCATAGACCAGAATGGCTTTGAAATCCGCCTGGCCGGTTCGGACCTCGGCCATCAGGTTCTGCAGCGCCTCGCGGCCGTCGAGCCGCAAACCTGAGCGACCGGAGTCCTCGAAGACGCGCAGGATCTGCAGACCCCGGGCCGTGGCGTAATTCCGGATGATATCGAGCTGGTTTTCGGTCGAGTACTTCTGGTGATCGGTCGACATCCGCACATAGGCGACGGCCGGAATATCCTGTCCGGCCTCGTCGCCTTTGTCATCGGTGTTGTATCGACCGGTATTCAAATCAGATTTTCCTGTTCAGCCTTGTTCGGTTTCTATTTTTCCATCTGGCACAAGCGCGTCTGGAAAGTCGTTTCCTGAAACGGGCAAGGTCTTTCCGCTTGCCCGGCAGTCAGTTCTCAAATTCCAATTCATTACTGCGCTCCTAAAATCAGTAGTGTCCGTCAAGCGCGGTCCAATGACCCACAGCGGACAAAATCGACTCCCGCCGTTTTCATGGTTCTTCAATTGTTTAACGAAGAAGGACGTGAAAATGCGCGTAAAGATGGGCACAGTTGTGCCGAAAATGGGCACATTTGTGCACCTGGTCGAAGAACCAACTGATTATCGTACCGCCATAGCGATGGCTCTGCACGAAGAGTTGGACGACACACACAGGGCAATCAAAATGGCCATGCGCTGGACG
>JAACVA010000277.1 GCA_009992615.1 Rhodobacterales bacterium | reverse complement strand
TGCGTGATCAGATGATCGAGGGCGGCTTTGGCCATTATGTCCACTGGCCGTTTTGCCAGTCAAAATGCCCCTATTGCGACTTCAACAGCCACGTCACGCCTGAAGTTGATCAGACTGCATGGCGTGACGCACTTGTCTCGGAAATATCGCGTTACGGCAGGTTGGTGCCCAACCGGATCTTGCAGACAATGTTTTTCGGCGGCGGCACGCCCAGCCTGATGCCCCCTGATACTGTCGCGGCAGTAATCGACGCCGCAAGGGCCGCTTGGCCAACCTCCAACGACATGGAAATCACTCTTGAGGCCAATCCAACATCGGTCGAAGCTGGTAAATTTCGGGCGTTTCGACAGGCAGGCGTCAACCGCATTTCAATGGGCATTCAAGCACTAAACGACGCAGACCTGAAACGGCTGGGTCGGCGACACACGGTAAAAGAGGCACAGACAGCGTTCGAGATCGCACGATCGGAATTTGATCGGGTATCTTTTGATCTGATTTATGCACGCCAGGATCAAACCTTGACCGACTGGCGTGTCGAACTGAATTTGGCCCTGTCCATGGCCGTCGATCATCTGTCCCTGTATCAACTGACCATTGAGGATGGCACGGCCTTTGGTGATCGTTTTAGCCGTGGATTATTGCGTGGCCTGCCCGATGACGACCGCGCTGCCGACATGTACGAAGCGACGCAGCATATGTGTGAAAATGCCGGGATGCTCGGATATGAGACATCAAATCATGCCAGTCTTGGGGCAGAGTCGGCTCACAATCTGATTTATTGGCGATATGGCGATTATGTTGGAATTGGTCCGGGTGCGCATGGTCGGTTGACGCTGCCGACCGGCAAGATCACAACCGAAGCGTTACGCCAACCTGGTGCATGGCTGAATGCTGTGCGTGCCAATACCAACACCGCAGATATTCATCAGGTGCTACCCCTCGCCGATCAAGCGACCGAGCTGATGATGATGGGGCTGCGTCTGTCAGAGGGGGTCAGTTTGCAGCGTTATGAGCGCCTGTCGAACAGATATTTGCCAGAAGTAAAACTGACAGGTTTGGTCGAACTTGGGTTGATCGAAATTTCCGATGACCGTTTGACTGTGTCCAAACGTGGGCGGCCACTTTTGAATGCGATCCTTCGCGATTTGCTGATCGACTAATCGCTATTGCCCGACGACAACATCCGACAAAGTTCGTCCAACTCTTCCAATGTCTTGTAGCGCACGTTCAAAACGCCCGATTCCATTCCAGCATCGTGGTTTATTGTAACCGCCATTCCAATGGCTGCCGCCAAATCCTGTTCCAACGCGCGCGTGTCAGCGTCTTTTTCGGCCTTGGCTTTTTTTTCTGGTCTTTCCGAATTATCCGGTTTCGGACCTTTCGCCAACACCTCGGTTTGCCGAACCGACAGGCCTTTCCCAACGACGATCTTGGCCAGTTCTGAAGGGTTTTCCGTTGTAATCAACGCCCGAGCATGACCTGCAGAAATATCACCATCACGCAACAGATCCAGAACATCTTCTGGTAAATTCAAAAGCCTGAGGAGATTTGCGATATGGCTTCGGCTTTTCCCCAAGGCTTCGGACAATTTTTCCTGAGTGTGACCAAACCGATCCATCAACAGCCGATACCCTGCTGCCTCTTCGACCGGATTTAAATCACTGCGTTGGATATTCTCAATAATCGCGACTTCAAGAACTTCGGTATCGTCCAAATCACGAATTACCGCAGGAACGGTGTGCAATTGCGCAATCTGCGCCGCACGCCACCGCCGTTCACCAGCTACGATTTCATACGCTTCGGGCTTGTGGGGGTGGCGGCGCAGAATTAACGGCTGAATCACCCCTTTTTCACGAATTGATGCAGCCAGCTCATTCAGTTTATCTACGGAAAAACTGCGACGGGGTTGATCTGGGTTCGGTGAAATTTGTTCGACTGGGATCTGTTGATCGGCTCTGCGCAATGGACGATCATCGGCTTGTTGTGTTTCCCCCATCCCGACATCGGCCATAAGCGCCGACAATCCACGACCCAGTCCTCTTCGTTCCTGCTTTTTATCCGACATCTAAAATACAGCCTTTTCCCGCGCACCTTGATGGCGATGTACCAACTCTTGCGCCAACATGCGATAGGCAATGCTCCCCTTAGACTGCGAGTCATAAGTAAGAACCGACTGCGCGAAAGATGGCGCTTCGCTTACACGAACATTACGCGGTATTACGGTTTTGAACACCAAGTCTCCCAGCGTTTCACGCGAATCTGTCTCTACTTGTTGCGCAAGTCGATTTCGCCCATCATACATTGTTAATACAACGCCTTCGATCCGCAGCTCAGGATTCGCATTTTGTCGAACCTCCCTTATCGTCAACATCAGTTGTGACAATCCTTCCAAAGCAAAAAATTCACTTTGCAG
>JAACVA010000276.1 GCA_009992615.1 Rhodobacterales bacterium | reverse complement strand
ACACTTCGCCCTCAACCTCGTAAGGAACGCCAACGACAGGCGCTCCATCAAGTCCCGGAGGAAAATCGCCGGATGGGACAGCAACTATCTCGACGCACTCATCTCATCGCCAACCGCGCGAATTGGATTCGGAGCCCTGCCCCACATCCTGAGTCACCGGAGCGAAGTGGCGGAATCATTAAAAAAAAATTGACACCAAATTATAAATAGATTACCGTATAATTAACAGTCATTAATGTTTCTCGCACACACTAACAGGAAAGAAATGAAAACTTTTACCGGCCGCGGCGGCGGAAAAATAATTTTCAATACGGATCTTATCGGGAGTCCGAAGAAGGATCTGCTGTTTGCTGATAATAGTGATGGGTCTCTATTATCTGGCGGCTGGGCGACGGATTATCTGTTCGGTGGGCGGGGAGCGGACACGCTCGACGGCGGCGGCTGGGCCGATTTTTTGAGCGGCCGCCAGGGCGACGACGTCTATCGCTTCTCGGCCCACGACGGCGGCCCAGGCGCGTGGATCGACCCCAACCTCTACGTCGACACTATCCGGGACACCGGCGGCTACGACGTCATCCAGTTCGACAACACAATAGATCCCGCCTCGGTCACCCTCTATACTGAGGCGAGTTTCCGATACTCCTACCCGCGCCGCTCGCAGATTGAGTGGGTCGCTGTCGAGACGCGTGACGCGCTGTTCGTGTCCGCCCGCGGCTGGGACGGGACCGTCCTGACCATCCGCATCGAAGGCGACGCAAAGGCCGGCAAGCCGTTGCGCGCCATCGAGGCGATCGTCTTCGCCGACGGATCGACGCTGTCGCTCGATCTGCTTGCGGCCGACGACCCGGCGCGGGCGCCCACGGTGGTCGACCAGCCGGGGTTGTTCATCGGCTCTCCGCTGTCCGATTTCATCGCAATCGCCGACGATGTCCCGAACGTGTCGGTCGCCGCCATCGACGGGGGCGACCGTATCATCGGCAACGACCTCGCGAACTACATCTCAACCGCGCATTACTTCTTCGATTCCGGAGCCGACAGCGTCGAAGGCGGCGGCGGCGACGACACTATCGAGGGCGGTGTCGGGGCCAACAGCCTTCACGGCGGCGCTGGCGACGACGTCATCGAGGGTTTCGGCCAGGCCTGGGGCGACGCGGGCGACGACGTCATCCGCTTCGCCGACGAGGCTTGGGGCGGCGATGGGGCGGATACGCTGCTTCATGTCGGCAATTCTTGGGGCGGCGACGGCGACGACCGCATCGTCCACGACCCGTTCCTCCGGCCGCGGCTGGACCATGTGTGGCCCCGGTCCGACCGCGAGATGCACGGCGGCGCCGGCGACGACACGCTCGAGGGTGGATCGCCGGCGTGGGGCGAGGCGGGCGACGACCGGCTGACCGGAACCAACTTCGCCGACTTCCTGCACGGCGGGACGGGTGCCGACCGGCTGATCGGCCTCTACGGCGACGACACGCTCGACGGCGGCGGCGGCCCGGGGGTCGATTTCCTCTGGGGCGGCCGGGGCGGCGACCTGTTCGTGGTCGGGGCCCACGCTAACCGCACTCGCATCGGCGATTTCAGTCAAGCCGAGGGCGACCGCATACTGCTGGAAGGGCGGACCCATGTTGATCTGGCGGTGGCCGAAATCTCGTTGATAGCCCGGGGCGGCCAGAGCCTCGTGCGTTTCGCCGACGGGGGCGAGATCGCCTTTGACAATCTCGCGGCGGGCGCTGTGGCGCTGGCTTGGTTCCAGTTCGGTTGAACCGCCGTCGGCGGGTGGTGGTGTCTGCAGGGGCGATCCGGACCACTGTCCGTGTAGCGTGACATGGATTTTGTGATCGTTTGACACTCCAATTGATAGTTGAGCGTGTAGTGTTTAACCGGCGGTTCTCGCAACTGCCGCACGCAGCGCGGTGTCCGTCAATGAAGTTGTCGCCTCTGGTTTCATGGTCAGGCGGACAACTGGAGTGGCTGGCCGGCCATGGGGCCGCCGCCGCCAGCTTTCTGGGGGAGCACGTTAGCGGCCCCATGGCCTTTGCGCCCGGGGTCAGGCCGTTCCGGGTTGAGCCAGACGTCGCCGATCGGTTTCCAGCAGCGGGTGTGACGTGACTATCGTTCCGGATGGCGAGCGCGGGCGGCCTGATACACGGCGTGGCGCTGGTCGAGAATGGCGCGGTCCTGCTGGCGATGGCGCTGGTCGGGTGTGACGAAACGGATGACGCTGTGACGGTGCTCGCCGTTGTACCAGCGCACGAAGTCGGCCACCCAGGCCCGCGCGGCCTCCAGGCTCTCGAAGCCCTTCTCCGGCCATGATGGGACGTATTTGCAAGTCCGGAAGATCATAAGCGGCCGGTCGGCACCCGTCGTCAGGCGGCTTTCCGCTCGGCCTCGCGGGCTGGTTTCCAAGTCCAGGG
>JAACVA010000279.1:191-2416 GCA_009992615.1 Rhodobacterales bacterium | reverse complement strand
GGCCGCGGCGCCGAGGACCTGCAGGGTGAACTTGCCCTGAGGCGAGGACGTATCGATCGGATCGGTCAGTGTCGCGTTTAGTTACCCGTTTCAATTGAAGCTGTAAGCTGAAATCCCACGCCCCGAATTTTAGCTTACAGCTTCACCAAACGACCGCGCGCCGTGGACTCGCAGCGATGTGGTTATGAGTGGCGCGGCAGTCTCATTTCGCGCTGATTTGTCTTAAAAGGTATAGTAATTATACTTTTTCGGCATATATTGATTATCATGAAGTTTGAGTATGATCCCGACAAGGGTGCCGCGAACCGTGCAAAGCACGGGATCGACTTCGATGAGGCCCAGTCTCTCTGGGATGATCCTTATCTGATCGAGGCGCCGTCCAATGTCATGGATGAGCCGCGCTTTCTTGCGGTTGGCATGATCGGGGGCAGGCACTGGACGGCTGTCTACACATACCGGAATGACCGAGTGCGGATCATATCAGTGCGCCGCGCCCGCAGACAGGAGATTGACCATTATGAAAGCGACTGAGTTTGACGAACGGTTCGATGCGGGCGAGGACATGTCCGCCCATGTCGATTGGACAAAGGCCAGGCGCCTTAATGTTGAAGCCAAGCGCGTGAACGTGGATTTCCCGGCTTGGGTTGTCACTGGTCTGGATCGTCAGGCCCAAAAACTCGGTATTACCCGTCAGGCGCTGATCAAGATGTGGATCGCAGAGCGGCTACAGTGATAACGCCCAAACATGCGCCTGCGGCAAGGCAGGGGGCTCACAACCCTGCCGCTTTGGTCAGGTTCACCCGGAACCTGTCGCGCCTGCGCTGGTAGCGCCGGGTCATCTCGGCCGACGCATGTCCGAGTTGCTTTTGAACATAGCGCTCATCAACCTCTGCCGATGAGGCGAGCCCGGCACGTAAGGAATGGCCGGAGAACATCGCCAACCGTTTAGCTTCCGGCAGATCAGATCTGACGCCACTCTTCAGAACGGCTGCCTTGACCAGCCGTGCGACGTGCTTGTCTGAGAGGCGGGCCTCGAGCGCACGTTTGCCATCCCGCGATGTGCGCACGAAGACCGGACCAAAGTCGATCTTGGCAAAGTGTAGCCACTGCTCCAGCGCATGGACGGGACAGGTCTGGTCGCTTGAGCCACGCCCGACCTCGACCTCGCGCCAGCCGGTCTTGGCATTGAGGGTGAGCAGGGCGCCGCCATCGAAGACCTCGATCCAGCCGCCGGAGTCCGGTGTATCGTCCTTATGCACATCGAGGCAGACCACCTCCGAACGGCGCAGGCCGCCTGTATAGCCCAGAAGCAAGATCGCCCGATCTCGAAGCCCGCGGAGATCGAAAGGAAGGGTGGCCACCATGGCTTGGATGTCCTCAGGCAAGATCGCTTCCTTCTGGACCGGCGGGCGCGCATGCTTGCGTTTGATCCCGGCCAGAACCGTGGCGATGTGGCGGTTCTTGCGATCAAGAGTGAACCCGCGCTGCCTGTAGTTCCAGGCAAGCCCCGAGAGCCGGCGCTCAATCGTGGAGACCGAAAGGGCAGGGGCCTTCCCGGCTGGTGCAGCCAAATCAGCCACATAAAGTCCAACCATCTCAGGCGAGGGGGGCAGAGGTTCCGTGCCTTTCAACCGGCACCAACGGGTGAAGTGTTTCCAGTCGGCCGCGTAGGCCTTGTTGGTGTTCTCAGCTGTAGAGGCCTCGGCGTAGTCGCGCGCGGTGTCGATCAGCCGGTCGAGCGCGCCGGAGCCGGCCACATGAGCAGGCAGAGCGATTGAGGCTCGGTCCCGAGAGGTTCTCTCGTCGTGTTCGTCACTGTTCAGCGAGTCATAGGACGCTGAGCTCGAAATCCCGGACTCTGACCCGGCTGAACCCTCGATTTTGGTGCTGCTATTTGTGAGACTACTCATGTTCTTGAGCATATCATTTTTATGTCCGATAACGCAAGGTTATCGGACATCATGGCAAAAGATAGAGCGAGGCGTTTTCTGTGCTATTTTCTGGAGCAAAGCGCCGCGATGGTTTAGGCTTCAGTCATGACATTTGCCCGACCGGAACACTCCATCGACACAGACACTCTACCCCGGATGCCCGCATGGGTCACCTCGGCACGTCCTGAAGCCTTTGAAGATGTGGCGTTTTTATCGGGCGCGGCGCTGAACCACCTGCATCTTGTGTTGGGACGCGAAGAGGTCCCCAAAGCCTTGTTGCGGGATCGGCTGGCG
>JAACVA010000279.1:0-147 GCA_009992615.1 Rhodobacterales bacterium | reverse complement strand
AAGAGCCCCAGAGCTGCGCGACGCGATTCATCTTCTGCGCCCTGGCGATCTACCTGGCCCGGCAGGGGAGACATATCTTTCTTGGCGTCGCGCCGCTGAACGACCGGTGTCGGTCAAGGCTCTGGGCCGAGCCTTGCCGGCCTTCGA
>JAACVA010000161.1 GCA_009992615.1 Rhodobacterales bacterium | reverse complement strand
GTGGCGAGCTTCGCCTCGCCGGTCCAGCGCGCGGGGCAATGGCCCTGCGGCACCCAGGTATCCCAGACCGCGTTCATCTCGGCAAAGCTTGCGATGTCGGCAAGCCAGATCTGCGCGGTCAGGATCCGGGTCTTGTCGGTGCCGGCAAGCGCGAGGATACGGTCGATCTCGGCCAGCACGTCGCGCGTCTGCGCGGTCACGTCGCCGCCCGGTTTGCCGACCTGACCGGCCAGATAGGCGATGCCGCCATGCACCACGGCCGCGCTCATCCGCGCGCCGCATTCGATCCGGGTGATGTCTGCCATGTCATTGCTCCTGCAAGGTTTCCAATATGCGGAGCGTCTGGAGCGGGTAACGGGAATCGAACCCGTAACTGAAGCTTGGGAAGCTTTCGTGATACCTTTTCACCATACCCGCGCGGGCTTTGACCTAATCGCAGCCCCCGGCAGCGTCAAGATGCAATCGGTCTAGCGCCCCCTGCGCCGCCGCCCGCCGTCATTGCCGCCCCCCTGGTTGAAGCTGACGTCGGGCAGGCTGACGATGCCCGCCAGATAGGGAAACGGGTCGGTCGCATGCGGGATGGCGTTGGCATTGACAAAATGCTCCTGAAACCGCGGCGCGATGGCGGTCTCGACCTTGGTGATCTTGCGCACCGTTGCCTCGATGGCGGTGCGCGCCGCGACCGAGCAGAGCGCGATGCGCGCGCCGGTGCCCGCCGCATTGCCCGCCGATGTCACCTTGTCGAGCGGCGCATCGGGGATCATCCCCAGCACCATCGCGTGGCGCGGCGAGATATGCGCGCCAAAGGCGCCGGCGAGCGTGACGCGGTCCACATGGTCCACGCCCATCTCGTCCATCAAGAGCCGCGCGCCGGCGTAAAGCGCCGATTTGGCCAACTGGATCGCGCGGATGTCGCCCTGCGTTACCAGGATGCGCGGCCCGCCGGTCGGGCTGGCGTCATGCAACAGGTAGCTGTGCGTGCGTCCCTCAGCGACCATGCGCGGTGAGCCTGTCTGCTCGGCCGATCCGATCAGCCCCTTGGCGTCCACCAGCCCGGCCATGCGCATCTCGGCCACCGCCTCGATGATGCCCGACCCGCAGATGCCGGTGATGCCGGTGGTGGCGGTCGCGGCGTCAAATCCCGGCGCGTCGGACCACAGATCGCTGCCGATCACGCGGAAACGCGGCTCCTTGGTCACGGGGTCGATCTCCACCCGCTCGATGGCGCCCGGTGCGGCGCGCTGGCCCGCGCTGATCTGCGCGCCCTCGAATGCCGGGCCGGTGGGCGAGGAACAGGCGAGCACGCGCGTGGTATTGCCCAGCAGGATCTCGGCATTGGTGCCGACATCGACGATCAGCACGAGGTCCTCCGACATCTCGGGCGCTTCCGCCAGCGCGACGGCGGCGGCATCGGCGCCGACATGCCCCGCGATGCAGGGCAGGATGAACACCCGCGCCGCGGGGTTAAGCGCGGTGAGGTCAAGCTCGGTCGCGTCCAGCGACAGACTGTTTGACGTGGCCAGTGCAAAGGGTGCCTGACCTAGTTCCACCGGGTCTATGCCCAAAAGCAGATGGTGCATCACCGGGTTGCAGACAAAGACCACCTCCATGATGTCGCGCGCGTCGATCTGCGCTTCGGTGGCAAGCTCCACCGCCAGCGCGTCGATCGCCTCGCGCACCACGCGGGTCATCTCGATATCGCCGCCGGGGTTCATCATGGCGTATGACACGCGGCTCATCAGATCCTCGCCAAAGCGGATCTGCGGGTTCATCACGCCGGCACTGGCCTTGACCGTCCCGTTGCGCAGGTCGGTCAGATGCGCGGCGATGGTGGTCGAGCCGAGGTCGATGGCGAGGCCATAGATCCGCCCTTCGTAAAAGCCCGGCCAGATATCGAGAATGCGGTGCGCTTCGTCCCGATGGCCCTTGTGCAGGGCCACGGTGACAGCCCAGCCGCCCTTTCGCAGCGCCGGTTGCAGGCGGCGCAGGACGGGCAGGGGGGCGGTCACGCGGTCCACACCCCATTGATCGCGCAATGCAAAACCCAGACGTTCAAAGTCGCCGGTGGGCTCGTGCATGTCAGGCTCGGCCACCTCGACATAATAAAGATGCGTCGCGGGGTCCATCACGATGGTCCGGTCCGACGCCGCCTTGCGCACCACCTGCCGGTGCACCTGGCTCTCTGACGGCACGTCGATCACCACGTCGCCCTGAACGCAGGCCTGACAGCCCAGCCGCCGCCCCTTGGGCAGGCCCCGGATGCGGTCATAGCGGTCTTCGACGCTGTTCCAGTCGCTCAGCGCATCTGCGGCGACATGCACGCCGTGTTTGGCAAAATCGCCATAGGCCGGGGTGATCTGGCATTTCGAACAGATGCCGCGCCCGCCACAGACAGAGTCCAGATCGACCCCCAATTGCCGTGCGGCGGTAAGAACGGGCGTGCCCACAGGAAAATGCCCGCGCTTGCCCGAAGGCGTAAAGACGACGAGCGGATCGGCGGCAGTATCGGCGGGCATGGCAGCGGCCTGTCTGGTTCTGGCAAGGGTTCTTCGAGGCCATAGATAGAGGTTTGCCGCGCCGGGGAAAGGACGAACCCGCCGCATTCTCGGCGCTTTTCGCCATCACCGCGCCCGGTCGCATCACAAAATGCGGTAGGTGCGGCAGCGTCGGCCGCAATTTGGGCTTTTGCCGCCCCGGCATCCATGCAATAGCGACGCGCCAAACGCCGCCATCCGCAGGAGTAGTCCGATGGAGATTCGCGAGGCCCTCACCTTTGATGATGTTCTGCTGGTGCCGGCCGCATCAAGCGTGCTTCCCTCGACCGCAGACGTGCGCACCAAGGTCACCCGCAGCATCGCGATGAACATCCCGCTGTTGTCGAGCGCGATGGACACCGTGACCGAGGCGCGCATGGCCATCGCCATGGCGCAGGCCGGCGGCATCGGGGTGATCCACCGCAACCTGAGCATCACCGAACAGGCCCGCGACGTGCGCGCGGTCAAACGGTTCGTCTCGGGCATCGTCTATAACCCGGTCACGCTGACCCCCGACCAGACGCTCGCCGACGCCCGCGCGCTGATGGACCGCTACCGCATCACCGGCTTTCCGGTGGTGGGGCCCGACGGGCGGATCGTCGGGATCGTGACCAACCGCGACATGCGTTTCGCGCAGGATGACCGCACGCCGGTCAGCGTGATGATGACTTCGGACAACCTTGCAATGTTGACCGAACCCGCCGATCTGGACGAGGCGCGCAGCCTGATGCAGGCGCGCCGCATCGAAAAGCTGCTGATCACCGACGGCCAGGGCAAGCTCACCGGCCTCCTGACGCTCAAGGACAGCGAGCAGGCGGTGCTGAACCCGCAGGCCTGCAAGGACCAGTTGGGCCGGCTGCGCGTCGCCGCCGCCTCGACCGTGGGCGATGCGGGGTTTGAACGCACCGCCGCCCTGGTCGAGGCGGGGGTGGACCTCGTGGTGATCGACACCGCGCATGGCCATTCCGAAGGGGTGGCACGTGCGGTCGAACGGGCCAAGACCCTGTCGAACGAGGTGCAGATCGTGGCCGGAAACATCGCCACCGGCGAGGCTGCGCGCGCGCTGATCGGGGCGGGGGCGGATGCGGTCAAGGTCGGCATCGGGCCGGGGTCGATCTGCACCACGCGGATGGTGGCTGGCGTCGGCGTGCCGCAACTGACCGCGATCATGGATACGGCCGCCGCCGCCGGTGACGTGCCGGTGATCGCCGATGGCGGCATCAAGTTCTCTGGCGACTTTGCCAAGGCGATTGCCGCGGGCGCCTCTTGCGCCATGGTCGGCAGCATGATCGCGGGGACGGATGAGAGCCCGGGCGAGGTGATCCTCTATCAGGGCCGCAGCTTCAAGGCCTATCGGGGCATGGGCAGCCTCGGCGCGATGGCGCGCGGCTCGGCCGACCGCTATTTCCAGAAGGACGCCGCGAGCGACAAGCTGGTGCCCGAAGGGATCGAGGGGCAGGTGCCCTACAAGGGGTCCGCCCATGCCGTGGTCCACCAGCTTGTCGGCGGCCTGCGCGCGGCGATGGGCTATACCGGCAATGCCACGATCGAGGAGATGCGCCACAACTGCACCTTTGTGAAGATCACCGGCGCGGGCCTCAAGGAAAGCCATGTGCATGATGTGCAGATCACGCGCGAGAGCCCGAATTACCGCGTTGGTTAGGTATTTCAAAGTCTTGCGCGGCGATGCTGATGTAAATGAGGTGCGCCCGTGACCCCGGCCGCCCGGGTCGCGGCCGCCATCGACGTGCTCGACGCGATCATTGCAGGGGCGGCCGCCGAAAGGACACTGATCCAATGGGCGCGCGGCAATCGTTATGCCGGTTCAGGAGACCGTGCCGCAATCCGCGATCATGTGTTTGATGCCTTGCGGCGGTTGCGGTCCTTTGCGGCGCTTGGCGGAGGGGCGATGACCGGCCGCGCCGTGATGATCGGTGCGCTGCGCCACGCGGGCCTCGACCCCGCCCGCCTGTTCGACGGCCAGGGTCACGCCCCGGCACCCCTCACCGCCCCGGAACTGGCCGTGCCCGACCTCTCGGACCAGCCTGACGCCCTGCGTCTTGATATGCCCGACTGGCTGTTCGAACGTTTCGTGGCCGGGCTGGGGATTGCCACGGCCACAGCCGTCACGACGGCGCTGCAAGATCGCGCGCCGGTGTTTCTTCGCGTGAACCTGCGCAAGGGGACTGTCGTGGATGCGCTGGCTGTGCTGGCGGCGGATGCCATCGGCGCGGTGCCCCTTTATCACATCAAGACCGCCGTCAAAGTGACTGATAACGCAAGAAAAATAAAGCGATCGAGAGCCTATGCCGACGGTCTGGTCGAACTGCAGGATGCGGCGTCACAGGCGGCCGTGCTGCGGTTGCCGCTGCGGGCCGGGATGCGTGTGCTTGATTATTGTTCGGGCGGTGGCGGCAAGGCGCTCGCGGTGGCGGCGTTGCATGACGGCGAGGTTGTCGTGCATGATATCGACGCCGGACGGATGGCCGACATTCCCACGCGCGCAAAGCGTGCGGGCGTGACTTTGCCGGCGCTGCAAACCGCGGCGCTTGCTGGGGCAGGTGGCTTTGATTTCGTGATGGTCGATGCGCCCTGTAGCGGAAGCGGCACCTGGCGGCGGGTTCCTGATGCCAAATGGCGGCTGACCCCGAAAGACCTCGCGCAGTTCTGCAGGCTCCAGGCCGAGGTTCTCGATGCCGCGCAAGGCCTCGTGCGACGGGGCGGTATTCTGGCCTACATGACCTGTTCGGTGCTGAACGAGGAAAACGGCGCCGCAATCACGTCGTTTCTCGCCCGGAACCCCGGATTTTCCCGCGGCGAAAGCTGGCAATGGTTGCCGGGTGCGGATGGGGATGGTTTCTATCTTGCAACGCTTTGCAGGGGTTAGGGACAACCCTCAGTTGCAATTCCCTTTCGCGAGGTTAACCTCCGCCTGAGGTTCATGGATTGTTAGGTTTTTTGCGGTCCGTTAGAGCCTAGCGAATCGAAGGGGCGGGCCGTGTCTCAGGTAGAATTGGCGGTGCACACCGCGCCGGTCTCGGGCAAGCGCAGCATGCCTTTGGCGGGCACGATCCTCATATTGGGGCTCATCGCGCTCGCCATGGGCGCTTTTGTGGGCCTGCCCGCCTTTTCCTGGGCGTTTACCGCTTTTGGCGCAAGCCTGCTGATCGGGGCGGCGGCGATCACTGGTCGCAAGATCTACCTCGCAGCGCAGCTCCGCAAGCTGATGACCGCAGTCGCAGGTCTGGTCGAACATGACGCCTGGGCGAGCTTTGTCACCGATGCCGAAGGAGAGATCCTCTATCGCAACGCGGCCGCGCAGGACCGGTTCCAGGACCGTCATTTCCAGACCCTTGCGGCGGCCTTCAACGAAATGCTGGCCAACCCCGGCGCCGTGCTGTTCCGCCTCCAGGGCAAGGCGCAGGCGATGGGCGTGGCGCGGGAGGATATCGTCACGCGGCGCGGTCACCTGCGGCTGTCCGTCCATTTTGTCGAACAGCGGGCCTACCTGTGGCGGGTCGAGGATCTCAGCGACCGCAGCGGTGCGGGGCGCGGGGCGGATCACATGAGCTTGCCCATGCTGACGACAGGGCCGACAGGAACGATCCTCTTCATGAACGAGGCCTTTCGCCGCCTTGCAGGCGGGCGGGCGCGCACGCTTGACCGGGTGTTTCGTGATCTGCCGCTCGTCTCGGGCCAGATCCATCAGGTCGAGGGTGCGGACGGGCCGGTCGATTGCCTGGTGGCGACGGTTGCGGGCAGCGGTGGGCGCAAGGAAATATATCTGCTGCCAGCCGACGCAGCGTCGGACAGCCGAACGCGGGGTGCGGGCTGGGATGCGATCGAGGATCTTCCGGTGCCGCTGCTCAAGATTGCGCCGTCCGGCGAGGTTCTTGGCATCAACCGCGAGGCCCGCGCGCTCCTACCGATGCCGGTCGGGCGCGGCACGCGACTGTCGGACCTGCTCGAAGGTCTGGGGCGGCCGGTGATCGACTGGATCACCGAAACGGCAGAGGGGCGCGGCAGTGGCGCACCGCAATTCCTGCGCGGCACCGGCGCCCATCAGGACACCTTTCTGCGTGTGGCCCTCAACCTTGCCGGCCCGCCGGAGGATCTGCATCTGATTGCCGTTCTCAACGATGTCACCGAACTGAAATCGCTGGAGGCGCAGTTTGTCCAGAGCCAGAAAATGCAGGCCATCGGGCAACTGGCAGGTGGTGTCGCCCATGACTTCAACAATCTGCTCACCGCGATTTCGGGCCATTGTGACCTCCTGCTCCTGCGGCACGATCAGGGAGATCAAGACTATGCGGACCTGATCCAGATCCATCAGAACGCCAACCGCGCGGCGAGCCTTGTCGGGCAACTTCTGGCCTTCTCGCGCAAGCAGAACCTGATGCCCGAAGTGCTGGATCTGCGCGATACCCTGTCTGACCTCACCCATCTGCTCAACCGGTTGGTCGGTGAAAAGGTCACGCTCACGCTCAACCACGACCCGTCGCTGTTGCACGTGCGTGCTGACAAACGGCAGCTTGAGCAGGTGATGATGAACCTGGTGGTGAACGCCCGGGATGCGATGCCGCAAGGCGGAGAAATCAGGATCGAGACCGAAAACCGGATCCTTCCAGGCCCGATCGAACGGGATCGCGCCACGGTTCCGGCCGGATCCTACGTCCTGGTGCGGGTCATCGACGAGGGCAAGGGCATTGCGCCCGAAAAACTGCCCAAGATCTTCGAGCCATTCTACACCACAAAGCGGCCGGGCGAGGGGACGGGGCTTGGCCTGTCCACCGCCTATGGCATTATCAAACAGACCGGCGGCTTCATCTTTGCGGACAGTGAGGTTGGCAAGGGAACCGTTTTCACGCTCTATTTCCCGAGCCATGACAAGCCTGCCGAAATTGCGGTTCCGGTGCCGGCGCCTGAACCGCTGCTCAGCAACCGCAAGGCGGAGGGTGTCGTGCTGCTTGTCGAGGATGAAGCGCCGGTCAGGGCCTTCGCCTCGCGCGCCTTGCGGCTACGCGGCTACAGCGTTCTTGAGGCTGACAGCGCAGAGGCCGCCCTTGCGATGCTGGCTGATCCGTCGCTCGTGGTGGATATCTTTGTCACAGATGTGATCATGCCGGGCAAGGATGGTCCGACCTGGGTGCGTGAAGCGCTTGCCGAAAGGCCGGCCACCAAGGTGGTTTTTGTTTCGGGATATGCCGAGGACGCATTTACCGAACATCAGGGCCTGATCCCGAATTCCGTCTTTTTGCCAAAGCCGTTTTCGTTGACCGACCTCACGGCTACCGTGCAACGGCAATTGCATTGATCAAGGGTGCGCCCCAGCCCTGACCCGATGGACTTGAGCAAAAGGATCTGAGCCAAAGAAACTGAGCAGGAAAACCTGAGCCAAAAAAGTAATTGCGATAGAACTTGGACGAAAGGCGTAGACGAAAGTCGTACATGGGGATTGCGATTCCACGGTTTGGCAGACATGGCCCTTGAGCATCGGATCAGGTAATCAATCAGCCCTGACATGCGCGCGGCTGAGGAGTGGCATCATGACTGATCGGGCCGGTTTGTGGCCAAACGCCGCTGGGTGGAAAGTCCGGCTCCCGCAGGACCTGCCATTGCCGCGACCACCAACTTTGGCAAGGCACGCCTCTGTATGGTAGCGGTCTGGACTTTCGTTGGTCAGCCCAGCATTGCCACCAGATGCGCGGCGCAACCTGTGAGGGCGGCATAGTCATCCTCGATCACGCCCACCCCGAAGTTGCCCATGAACCCGGCAAACCGTCCCTTGTCGAGAAACGCGCCGACAAACCCGAAATCATTGAGATAGGGCGCAAAGGCCCGAGCCACGCCGCCGACCAGATACACGCCGCCAAAGGGCAACTGGATCAGCGCGAGGTTGCCCGTCACCGTGCCCAGCATCCGAGAAAAGACATGTGCGGCCTCGGTCGCGCGCGGATCCGATCCGGCGGCACAGGCCGACATGATGTCCTGGGCCGCAACCTCACGCGGTGTCCCGGCCTCGTCGCAGAGCCAGGCATAAACCCGTTCCAGCCCGCGGCCCGACAACACATCCTCGACGGCCGGAAATCCATGCAAGGTCTCGATATAGGCGCACAGGCGCAGGTCGGTCGCGTCCCGGACCGGCAGGTTCACATGGCCCGACTCCGATGCGGCGACCAGCCGTCCCGTGGGGCCGTCAAACACCGGCGCCGCGTTGAACCCGGTGCCCACCCCCACAACCAGCCGCGTGGCGTTCGGCTGGGCGGCAGGAAACGGGATGATCGTGTGGATATTGGCCGGGTCGATATGGCCCAGCGCATGGCCCTGCGCCTGCAGGTCATTGAGGATATCCACCCCCTCGGCCCCGGTCGCGCGGCGCAGCGTGTCCTTGTCGATCGCCCAGTCCAGGTTGGTCATCGTGGCGCGCCCGTCGCGCACGGGGCCCGCCACCGCAACGCAGGCCGCGCGCGGATCGACGCCGCCTTCATCCGCGATATAGCGGCGCAGCACCGTCTCGAGGCCCGGAAAATCGGCGTTGGAATAGCGCCGCACCGTGCCTTCGACCAGCTTTCGCCCCTCGGCCAGGGCCACGCGCGTGTTGGTTCCGCCGATATCGGCCACCAGCGAATAGAGATTGGCGGGATGCTGCATGGTCGTGTCCTAGCGGGCGAGGGCTGTCTTGAGCGCGTGATAGGACGCTTTCGGCGTGCGCTTCAAGGTTTCAAAATCGACATGCACGATGCCGAAGCGTTTTTCATAGCCCAGCGCCCATTCGTAATTGTCCAGCAGAGACCAATAGAAGAACCCCTTTACATTTGCGCCATCCGCAATCGCCTGCCGCGTCGCTTGCATATGTGCTGCGACAAAGGCGATCCGGTCAGGGTCATAGACCGCTCCATTCTCGATCACGTCGGGCCAGGCCATGCCGTTTTCGGTGACATAGATCGGCAGGTCGCCCACATAGTCGCGCGCCATGCGGGTCAGGAAATGGTGCAGGCCGTCGGGAAAAATCTCCCAGCCCATCTGCGTCTTGGGCAAGGGGCCCGGCACCGGTTTGATCGAAGGCCAGGGAATCGTCGGGTCGGGCAGGTAGAGCCCGCGCGTGTAATAGTTGACCCCGAGCCAGTCGAGCGGCTGGTGGATGCGGGCGAGATCATCCTGCCATCCCGCAGGCATGTGCGGTCCAAGGCCGGCCAGCACCTCGGCCGGATAGCTGCCCTTCGTGATCGCCTCGATGAACCAGCGGTTGAAGATCGCATCCTGCACATTCGCCGCCGCCGCTGCCGCCGGTGTATCATCGGCGGGCAGGGCGCGGTCAAAGTTCAGCACGATGCCGAGGTTCTTCTGCCCCAGCCCACGCAACCGCTCCATCGCCGCCGCATGACCGAGCAGGACATGGTGCATCGCACGGGCGGTGGCGCGGATATCGCGCTGGCCCGGCGCGTGGTGCCCGAGGAAATGCGACAGGAAGGACACGCACCAGGGCTCGTTGATCGTGGCGACCGAATGGACCCGGTCTCCGATCCGCCGTGTGATCACCTCGGTGAAATCGGCAAACCAGTCGGCCACGTCGCGGTTCGTCCAGCCGCCGAGATCGGCCAGCGCCGAGGGCATTTCCCAGTGGTAGAGCGTCTGGAACGGCTTGAGCCCGCGGGCAAGCATCGCGTCCACGAGCCGGTCGTAATAGTCGAGCCCCTCGACATTCACCGGGCCGCGCCCTTCGGGCATGACCCGCGCCCAGGAGGTGGAGAAGCGATAGCCATCCATCCCGGCCTCTTGCAACAGGTCGAGGTCTGCCTCATAGCGGTGATAATGGTCACAGGCCAGCGCGCCATCCTCGGCCCGCACGACATTGCCCGGCGTGGCGGCGAAGGTGTCCCAATGCGTAGACCCGGCCCCGCCGAACTTGTGCCCTTCGATCTGGTAGGCGGCAGTCGCAGCCCCAAAGACGAAATCGTCGGGAAAATCGGAGCGGGTGAAGTGCATCATCTAGTCCTTTGCGGAGTTTGGCAGGGCGGGGGTGGCCAGGGGCCCGGTCGAGCGGCCGACCATCAGTTCGGCCTCGAGCAGAATGTGACCGGGTGGGGCTGTGGTATCGCTGATCCGGTCGAGCAGCAACTCGGCAAGCAGACGCCCGGCCTCACGGACGGAGGACCGCGTTGCGGTGAATATCGGCACATCGCCACCGTTCTGCAGATAGGATAACATGTCATCATGGGTCACGACCGAAATGTCGCGGCCGAGCACATGACCGGCCTCCTCGATGGCGCGCCGCACGCCGAGCGCGCAGATCATCGACGCGACAAGGTAGGCGGTGGGCGGTTCGGGCCGGGCCATCATCTCGACCGCCGAGCGATAGCCAAAAACCTCTGTCATCTCGTCCGAGCGCATCAGGGCGGTGTCGATGGGCACCCCGCGCGCGCGCAGGGCATCCTCGTAGCCGCCGCGCCGCCTGTGGGCGAAATCCATGAACTCTAGCCCGTTGACCAGCGCGATGCGGCGATGCCCGAGGTCGAGGAGAAAATCGGTCGCGCGCCGAAAGGCCGAGCGGTTGTTCACGTCGAGCCAGCAATAGGGCGTGTTGATCCCCGACGCGCGGCCATGCACGCCATAAGGCAGGCCGATCTCGTCGAGCAGCGGGATGCGCGGGTCGTTCATGCGCGGTCCATGCAGGATCACCCCGTCGATGGTCCCGCGCGCCTTGAGGTTGCGGTAGACCTGCGCCTCGTCGCCGTCATCGACGACCGAAATCACCATGTCATAGCCGTTGCGCGCATAGGTTTCCCCGGCGCCGGCGATGAAGTCGGCAAAGATCGGGTTCACCATCTCGTGCTTGGTCGCCATCGGAATCACATGGCCAATCGCCAGGGCGCGGCCGGTGGCCAGCCCTTTGGCACGGGTGTTGGGGCGGTAGTTGTGCTGCGTTGCAGCGACGAGAACACGCTGCCGCGTGGCCTCGTTGACCTCGGGGTAGCCGTTCAGCGCCCGGCTGACCGTGGTCTGGCTCAAGCCCAGAATGGTTGACAGTTCCTTGAGATTCATCCGGTTCCGGTCGTCAAAGCGCTTTTAATCCGCGTCAAACTCTAGCTATGCAACGCCACCGCGTCAAAGGGTCTGTCACAGGTGAAAATGCTGCACCTGCGAAATGACCATTGTATTTCCGGGTCTTAGCGACGACAAGATTGACTTGTCACCCGGATTGCGCAAGGTTGTCGGTCATCCAAAGCGCTTTGAAGATGATTCCAGAGCGCGGAAGATGGCAATGGATGCGCGACTTGTCGCGCGAACGGGAGGAACATCCATGAACAAGAGACTTTTCGCCGGTGTGGCCCTTGCGGCCCTGACCGCCGGTGCGGCGCAGGCGCAGGATCTGAAATTTCCGGTGGGCGAGGGTGCCTTCAACTGGGACAGCCTGGCCGCCTTTGACGCGGCCTATGACCTCGAAGGGCAGACCGTCACGGTCTTTGGCCCCTGGCTTGGCCCTGACCAGGAACTGGTCGAGAGCGTGATTGCCTATTTCGAGGCCGCGACCGGCGCCGATGTGGCCTATGTCGGCTCCGATGCCTTCGAGACCCAGATCATGATCGACACCGAGGCGGGCTCTGCCCCCAACATCGCGATCTTCCCGCAGCCGGGTCTGGCGCGCGACCTCGCCTCGCGCGGGTTCCTGACGGCTCTGGGCGCCGAGACCGCCGACTGGGTGCGCGAAAACTACGCCGCCGGCCAGTCCTGGGTCGATCTGGGCACCTACAACAGCCCCGAGGGCAACCCCGAGATTTACGGCTTTTTCTACAAGGTCGATGTGAAGTCGCTGGTCTGGTACAACCCCGAGAACTTCGAGGATGCCGGCTACGAAGTGCCGACCACGATGGAAGAGCTCAAGGCCCTGACCGACCAGATCGTCGCCGATGGTGGCACGCCCTGGTGCATCGGTCTGGGGTCGGGCGGCGCGACGGGCTGGCCGGCGACCGACTGGGTCGAGGACATGATGCTGCGCACCGCGTCCCCCGCCGACTATGACCGCTGGGTGTCCAACGAACTGGCCTTCAACGACCCGATCGTGGTGAACGCGATCGAAGAGTTCGGCTATTTCGCCCGCAACGACGCCTATGTCGCCGGTGGCGCCGGTGCCGTGGCCACGACCGACTTCCGCGACAGCCCCAAGGGCCTCTTCTCCTCGCCGCCGCAGTGCTACATGCACCGTCAGGCGTCGTTCATCCCGTCCTTCTTCCCCGAAGGCACGGTGATCGGCCAGGATGCGGATTTCTTCTACTTCCCCGCTTATGAGGCTGCCGATCTCGGCTCGCCGGTGCTCGGCGCCGGCACGCTGTTCGGCATCACCAAGGACAGCGAAGCGACGCGCGCCTTCATGGCCTTCCTGCAAACGCCCATCGCGCACGAAGTGTGGATGGCGCAAACCGGCTTCCTGACCCCCTTCAGCGGCGTGAACACCGACCTTTACGGTGACCCGACCCTGCGCAAGATGGGCGACATCCTGCTGGGCGCCTCGACCTTCCGCTTTGACGGGTCGGACCTGATGCCCGGCGGTGTCGGCGCCGGGTCGTTCTGGACGGGGATGGTGGACTATGCGGGCGGCAAGGATGCGATGGCCGTGGCCACCGACATTCAGGCTAGCTGGGACGCGCTGAAGTAAGCTACGCTGCGCGTTACAATCAGGCGGTTCGGGGGGCAAT
>JAACVA010000273.1:1219-2191 GCA_009992615.1 Rhodobacterales bacterium | reverse complement strand
CGTCATAAAGGTCGCTCTTGGGGGCATCCACCAGCCTGCGGATGTCGTCCAGCCTGTCGGGGTCGTAGCCGTTGTCGTCCAGTTGGGTCAGGAAGTGTTCGCGGTTGTCGGGATTGCTCCAGATGGTGCGCAGTTGGTCTTCGTCTGCGACCATGCCGGAGAGGTCACCGAAGAGGCGCGTGAGGAATTCTGCGGCGGAGATCGGGCGTCCGTCCGGTCCCCAGTAGGTGGTCGTGGCGAGGTAATGAATTGACCTCGCTTTGCCGTCTGCCAGCTTCACCATGATCTTGGCAGTTGGTTCACCGCCATCATCGCCGCCTTCGCCACCGGGTGCAGGCGGTTCGGGTTCTGCACCGGGTGGCGGCTCATCGCCCTTCGTCGGTCGTGGCCGTGGCGGGGTCACCTCTTCGGGCGGGCCGTCCCATTCGGGGTCGTTGAAGTTCTCGTGGGCCTTCACGAAATCCCAGATGGTGAAGAAGTCCTTGCCATCATAGGTCCGTGTTCCCCGCCCGATGATCTGCTTGAACTCGATCATCGACCGCACCGGGCGCATCAGCACGATGTGGCGCACGTTGCGGGCATCGACCCCGGTGGACAGCTTTTGCGAGGTGGTCAGGATGGTGGGCACGGTCTTGTCGTTGTCCTGAAAGTCCCGCAGGTGCTGGTCGCCGATGGCCCCGTCGTTCGCGGTCACCCGCTGGCAATAGTTCGGGTCGGTGCTGACCTTGATCTGGTTGATCATGTCGCGCACCCGTGCGGCGTGGTCTTGGGTGGCGCAGAAGACGAGGGTCTTCTGCCGCTGGTCCACCTCTCGTCCATGAACTCCTGCACCCGGCTCAGTTCGCGTGCTTCGATGATCAGGCGGGTGTTGAAGTCGGCCTCGATATAGTTGCGGTCTTCTTCGATTTCGCCGACCAGAACGGTGTCGGTCGGGTCATAGACATATTCGTCAATCGTGCTGGCCATCTGGCG
>JAACVA010000273.1:0-1139 GCA_009992615.1 Rhodobacterales bacterium | reverse complement strand
AGGTGTCGGCGTTCACGGCGCGCTTGGGGGTGGCGGTCAGGCCAAGTTGGGTGGCGGGGGCGAACCAGTCCAGCACCTCGCGCCACTGGCTTTCGTCATTGGCCCCGCCGCGGTGACATTCGTCGATGATGATGAAGTCGAAGAAATCGGGCGGGTAGGATTTGTAAACCGGGCCAGCCTCGCCGGTCATGCCAGAACTGACCATAAACGTCTGGAAGATCGTGACGAACAGGCTGGCATTCCTGGGCACCCCGCCTTTCTTGCGCAGGGTGTCCGGGTCGATGCGGGTGATGGCGTCGGATGGGAAGGCGGAAAAGGCGTTGTAGGCCTGGTCGGCCAGGATGTTGCGGTCGGCCAGAAACAGGATGCGGGGACGCCGAGTGGGTGTGCGGCTCAGGTTCCACTTGGCCTGAAACAGCTTCCACGCGATCTGAAACGCGATAAAGGTTTTGCCCGTTCCGGTGGCCAGCGTCAGCAGGATGCGGCTCTGTTCCAGCGCCACCGCCTCCAGCGCCGCCGTGATGGCGTTGTGCTGATAGTAGCGCAGCTCCCACTTGCCGCCGTCGGTCTCGAACGGCACCGCGCCGAAGCGCAAGCGCCATTCGTTGGGCACCCCGAAGGCGCGCTGCCACAGGTCTTCGGGGCTGGGGAAGGGCGGCGCAAACTCCGCCTCGGCCCCGGTGGCCATGTCGATCTGATACCAGCCCAGCCCATTGGAGGCATAGGCGAAGCGTGCCCCCAGACGGGTGGCATAGTCCTTGGCCTGGCCCACGCCTTCGCGGTGCGAGACCCCGGCCCGCTTGGCCTCGAGCACGGCGAGTTTGTGGCCCCTGAATTCCAGCACGATATCGCACGACAGACCCTTGCCGCGCCTGCCGCCCGACTGGATGCGACCGGGGCAGATTTGTTCGCGCTTGATGCTGGCCCCGCCGGTGCGCCAGCCAGCCGCCATCAGCACCGGGTCGATGCGGTTGGCGCGGGTGTCGGCTTCGGTTTCTGCGTGAGCCATGGGATACTCGCTACATCATGTCAATTCGCCCGCGAAGGCTTTTTGGAGGAGGGATTGGCGGAGGGCGTCGATTTGGGCCAGTTTCGCTTGGTAACAAGCTAGCAGACCATCGACCTGCGATCTGATCAAC
>JAACVA010000070.1 GCA_009992615.1 Rhodobacterales bacterium | reverse complement strand
GTGCCGCCCTCAAGCGCCGCCAGAAACAGCGCCGCATCCTCGACCGACCGGCACAGCGGGCCCACCGTGTCGAATTTGGGGCAGAGCGGCACGACACCGTTCAGCGAAAGCCGCCCATGGCTGGTTTTCAGGCCCACAAGATCGTTCCAATTGGCCGGCACGCGCACCGATCCGCCGGTATCCGACCCGATGCCGCAGGGTGCCAGCCCAAAGGCGACGCTGGTCGCAGCCCCCGATGACGATCCGCCCGAAGCGGCGTCATGGTCATTGATACAGGGGGGCGAGGCGGTGACCGGGTTCAACCCCAGCCCCGAAAACGCCAATTCGGTCATATGCGTCTTGCCCAGACACACCAACCCTGCCGCCGTGGCGTTGTGCAGCACTTCGGCATCGGCTTCCGGCACCCGACCGCGCAACAGCGCCGATCCCGCCTCGGTCACCACACCGGCGGTGTCGAACAGATCTTTCCATGACACTGGCACGCCATCCAGCGGCGATAAACGCCGCCCGGCGCGGGCCCGGACACGGGCCGCCGCCGCCTCGGCACGGGCGCGCTCGGGGGTGGTGCGGGCAAAGATGCGGGGGGTAAACGGATGGGCCGCAATCGCCGCCAGATAGGCATCGCACAGATCGACCGGATCAATCGCACCCGCGTCGATGCCGCGCCCCAGATCGCCCGCCGTCATTTTCAGCCAATCGTCCATCATCTGCCCCCATCTGTGCCTTTGCGCCAAGGCTAGCGGCAGACGGGCGCATGGACAATGGCCCGAGTCTGCGCCATCTCTGGGCTATGAACACAGATATCCTCATCGCCGGTGGCGGCCTCAACGGCACCACCCTTGCCCTTGCGCTGGCCAGCGCGGGCCTTTCCGTCACTCTGATTGACGCGCGGCCGCGTGACATCCGCGCGGCACCCGGTTTTGACGGGCGCAGTTATGCCATGTCGCACGGGTCTTGCGCCATGCTGCGGGCGCTGGGGCTGTGGGACGATATGGCCGAAAACGCCCAACCGATCTTCGGGATCAAGGTCAGCGATGGCCGCGCGGGGCAGAGGCCTTCGCCCCTTACGCTTGAGTTCGACCATGCCGAAATCGAGGAAGGCCCGATGGGCCACATGGTGCAAGACCGCCATCTGCGCCCTGTCTTGCTGGCCGCGCTGGACGCCCAGCCGCTGGTGACCCTGGTTTGCGACCGGATCGTTGCACAATCCAGCGATGGACAGCGCGCGCAGGTTACCCTGGCCGGTGGTGAAACCCTGTCGGGCGCCGTTCTGGTCGGCTGCGACGGGCGGGGCAGTGGCGTGGCAGCGCGGGCGGGCATCCGATACATCGGCTGGAATTACGGGCAGACCGGAATGGTGGCCGCCATCGCACACACGCTGCCCCACCATGGTATTGCCCATCAGTTCTTCATGCCCGAAGGGCCGCTGGCGATTCTGCCGCTGACCGGCAACCGCAGTTCCATCGTCTGGACCGAGCGGTCGGAAAATGCTGCCGCGATCAACGCCTTGTCCGATGCCGATTACCTTGACATCCTGCGCCCGCGGTTCGGGGATTTTCTTGGTGACATCAGCCTTGCCGGGGCGCGCTACAGCTATCCGCTGTCGCTGTCGCTGGCACAGTCGATGATCGCGCCGCGCGTCGCGCTGTGTGGCGATTCTGCCCATGGGGTGCATCCTATCGCGGGGCAGGGCCTGAACGCCGGGATGAAGGATATTGCCGCGCTTGCCCAGGTTCTGGCCGAGGCGCGCCGGCGCGGCGAAGACATCGGCCGCGCCGATGTTTTGGGGCGGTATCAGGAATGGCGGCGGTTTGACATCACCACGTTGGCACTGGCCACAGATACATTCAATAGATTGTTTTCAAATGATAATACGGTTTTGCGTCTGGCCCGTGATCTGGGTCTTGCCGCCGTCAACGCCCTGCCCGGCCTGCGCCGCGGATTTATTCGCGAGGCGGCTGGACTGACCGGAGCGCGGCCCGATCTGCTGTGCGGTCGGCCTCTTTAGGGGCCTTCGGCCCCCAGATCGCTTCGTGCGTTGTGGGCCGTGGCCCGCGCCTTTCGTACCACAGGGCCAGGACGGCCAGCGCAGCCCAATAGACCAGCTGCGCGATCCACATCCAGCGTGGCGCATTGGCCAGCCACAGCCCGGCCAACAGGGCAGCGGCCGCCGCCAGGATCGCCCCGTGGCCAAGAGACTTATGGACCAGTTCAAAGATCAGCCGCCGCCGCGTCATGTCATAATGATCGCCGTGCCACGTCCCGTCTGGTGCGGCATCGGTTGGCCCGCCTTTGGTGCCGCGCAGATAGCCCGAAAGCACCTGCGCCGTGGCCAGCCCCATCACCAGCCAACCCAGAACCGAATGTGTCATCCGCGCGGTGACGCCGCCCTGCGCCACGATGATCGCCAGCAAGGCCAGCAGGGCAATGGCAAATCCGCCCAGTTGCAACCCCAGATGGGCGCGCCACCACACCCGGTTGTCCAATTGCCGGGGCCAGTCCTGCCAGGGCAACACCTTGAAATAGCGCGCAATCACCACGCCAGTCGGGATCATGACACCCCAGGCGAGCGCCATTCCCCGCCCATGCCACGACACAAGAGCGCCGACCGAATGGGCGCGCGCCGGGTCGATGGGGGTGCTCAGCCACTCCCACAACAGCATGGCGGGTTATCCCTTGACCGCGCCGGCCGTCATGCCTGCGATGATCTGGCGGGCGGCGAAAAACGTGAAGAACAGCGGCGGAATGACGATCAGCGTGCCCATGGCCATGATCCGCCCCCATTCCACCCCGGTGTCAGTGATGAATCCGGCGGCGGCCACCGGCAGGGTGCGCGTGCTGCGCCCGGTCAGCAACAGGGCAAGGATGAATTCGTTCCATGCGATGCGAAAGGTGAAGATCGCCGCGACGGCATAGCCCGAGGTCATCAGCGGCAACAGCACCCGGAAGAACACCTGCAACGGCGTGGCACCATCGACAACGGCCGCCTCTTCCAACTCGACCGGGATCTGTTTGTAGAAACCGAACAGCAGCCAGATGGCAAAAGGCAGGTTCAGTGCGGTGTAAAAAAACGTCAGCACTGCCAGATCCTGATCCACCCCTGACAACATGACAAAGGCAAAGGCCGGCACGGCCAGCACTGCTGGCGGCACCATACGCACCATCAGCGTGGAATTGGCCATCAGCACCCGACCGCGAAAATCGAGCCGCGCCAGAGCATAGGCGCAGAACCCGCCCAGCAACAGCGTCAGCACCGTTGAGGACACCGCGACGATCACCGAATTGCCCAGATAGGTGCCGAATTTGCCGCGGGTCAGGACATAGCCGTAATTTTCCAGCGTCGGCACAAAGAAGAACCACAGCGGTTTGGCATCCTGCACCAGAACCGGGTTCTTGAACGACGTGGCGATCATCACCCAGATCGGTGCCAGGGCCAGCCCCGCCAGCATGAGCAGCGCGACATAGTGGAAAAGCTGTCGTTGGAAGCTGTCGTTCATTGGGCACTCTCAGACATCTGATTTGTTTTTCATGGGGTTGGCCATGGTCAGGATGGCCGTCGAGATGGCAAAGACAATCACGATCAACAGCACCGAAATGGCCGAGGCATAGCCCAGCTGTTGGGTGTTGAAGGCGCGGTTGTAGATGTGCAGCGACAGCAACTCGGTGCTGCGCCCCGGCCCGCCGCCAGTCATGATCAGCATCACCTCCATCCCGCGGAACACGTCGATCAGCCGCATCAGCAGGGCGATCACCAGAATGGATTTTATCATCGGCAGCTTGACCAGGAAAATCTGTTGCCACCAATTTGCGCCGTCAATCGTGCTGGCCTCGACCACCTCGGAGGGCAGCGCTTGCAGCCCGGCAATCACGATGATGAAGATGAAGGGTGTCCACTGCCAGATGTCGGTGAGGACAATGGCGAAGAACGCCAGTTGAGCGTCGCCCAGCCACACCTGCGGGTCGATGCCGAACCACGCACCCAGATAATAGTTGATCCAGCCGATCCGCGCATCGAACAGATAGCGCCAGATCAGGCCCACCACCACCGGCGACACCATCAGGGGCAGGATGAAAATCGTGCGAAACACGCTGGCCCCGCGAATCGGCTTTTCCAGCAACAGCGCCAGTGCCACGCCCAGCGTCATCTCGATGGTGATCGTCCAGAAGCCAAAACGCAGCGTGACCCAAAGCACCTCCCACACCTGGGGATCGGTGAACATGCGGGCGAAATTGGTCATGCCGATGAAATCGGCATCCTCAAGCGGCAGCCCGATCTGCCAATCGTAGAACGACAGGTACAGCGCCATGAACACCGGGTACAACAGCCCCCCCAACATCACCAGAAGGGCGGGGATGATGAAGGCATAGGGGGTCAGGAAACCGGGTTCAAACCGGGGCTTTGCCATGGGCATCGGCAGGGCCGCTGTCAGTGGATCCTGGGGGGCGTGGGCCATTGGG
The DNA here is from genome assembly GCA_009992615.1 of Rhodobacterales bacterium. Taxonomy (GTDB): domain Bacteria; phylum Pseudomonadota; class Alphaproteobacteria; order Rhodobacterales; family Rhodobacteraceae; genus Oceaniglobus. Next base: position 8,886 of record JAACVA010000070.1, on the reverse strand, counting down.
GGGCGCCTCATGCGGACGGGAAAGGGGGGCAGGGCCGGGATGCGGCCCCGCCGGTTTTCGTTGGCGCGCCTAGTTGCGCCAGACGTAGTAGCCTTCACGCTGCATGATGGCGCGGGCCTTTTCGTTGGCGGCGTCCATGATCGGCTGGATCGGCTTGTCGGTGGTGATCACCTCGGTCAGGGCCTGGCCCAGCACGTCGATGTTCAGCTCGTTCCATTCCGGGATCAGCGGGCGCCAATCTGCATCGGCGCAGGGCAGCTGCTCGAGGACAACCGGGAAATCTTCAAACTTGTCGGCGTTGGCGGCAAGGGTCGACATGCGGACCGGGTCACCGCCCAGTTCGACCATACGCTGATCGCCGGCCTTGTTTGTCATGTATTGCAGGAACAGGAAGGCCGCCTCTTTGTTCTGGCTGTTTGCGGGGATGCCCATGGCGAACCCCCCGGTTTCCGAACCACAGCGCGATCCGACAGGGTGCGTCGCATAGCCCACCTTGCCATCCACCTTGGATTGCGCGGGGTCACGGACCATGGCGGCGATTTTCAGCGTGTCGAGATACATTGCCGATTCGCCTTGCAGGAACGATGCCGCGGCCTCGCCGAATCCAAAGGCCGGGATGCCGACAGGGCCGGTCTTTGCGATTTCGCGCAGGACTTCGGCCGCTTCGACCGCCTCGGGTGAGTTGACCACCGGATTCCACTGATCATCGAAAATCTTGCCGCCCAGCGGGGCCAGGTGGAACAGCCAAGCGGCTGTCACCTGGTGGCCCGTGGCGCCCCGCGATGTCATCGCCGGGATACCCGCCTCTTTCAGCTTGGCCATGGCGGCGCGCAATTCGTCATAGGTGCCGGGCACGTCGATGCCCTGCTCTTCCAAAATGTCCTTGCGATAGGCGAGGATCGAGGTTTCGGCGCCGAACGGGATGCCATACAGTGCCCCTGATTTGCCGGGCATATACCCCTTCTTGCCACCCACAACGCCGCCGTTTTGCAGATAGGCGTCGGCGATGTCGTCAATGTCATAATTCGGATCGACCAGCGACCCCGAGGTGAAGAATTGCGACAGCGGGGTCAGCAACCCCTTCGACACATATTCGCCCTTCCACATCACCACCCAGGACACGACATCATAGTCACCTCGCGGTTTGGACATTTCCAAAAGCTGACGGTCGCGCAGATTGAGGTATTGCAGCGCGTCCACCTCGACCTCGATCCCGGTTTCGGCGGTGAACTCTTCGATCAGGGTTTCGGCTGCCTTGAAATGGCTGAGCGCGGGCCAGGACACGACGATGGTCGTGCCGGCATATTTGTCATAGGGCCCGGCAAATGCCAGCCCGGTCGACAGCACCATCGCGGATGCCGCCGCCAGCCCTGTCTTGAACAGGTGTTTCATTGGTTTTCCTCCCTTTTGTCTTTGGTAGGCGGGGTATGGCCCGCGCCTTGGTTGCAAGCCGGCGTTAAAGCGCCAGCTCGGTCTTGCGGTCGAACAGGTACAGCCGCGAGGTGTCGAAGTAGTATCGCCCATCGCCCAGCAGATCGGATTCAGGCCCCACCTCGACGGCGGCGGTGATCGCCTGACCGCCCAGATCCGCGGCCAGATATTGGCTTGATCCGACATATTCGGCGACTCTCACCGTCAGATCGACGGCGGCGAAATCGGGTGTGCGGGCCTCGGCGGCAAAATGTTCGGGGCGCATCCCGAGGGTGATTGCCCGTGTCGGCGAGGCTGCGGCGCGGGCGCGCAACCGGTCGGGCAGCGGCAGGTTGAACCCGGCGCCGCGCACCTTGATCGTGCCGCCTTCGTCGGTCAGTTCGCCGGGCAGCAACGTCATTGACGGCGAGCCCATGAAGGTGGCGACGAAGGTGTTGACCGGGGTGTTGTACACCTGTTTCGGGCTGCCCACCTGTTGGATCAGACCGTCCTTCATGATCACGATCCGGTCGGCCATCGTCATCGCCTCGATCTGGTCGTGGGTGACGTAAACCATGGTGCGGTCCAGCTTTTTGTGCAGCAGCGCCAGTTCGGTGCGCATCGAGCTGCGCAGCTTGGCATCCAGGTTGGACAGCGGCTCGTCGAACAGGAAACAATAGGCATCACGCACGATGGACCTGCCCATCGCCACGCGCTGCCGCTGGCCACCCGACAGATCGCGCGGTTTGCGTGTCAGGTAGGGTGTCAGCTCCAGCATGTCGGCGGCCACTTGCACCCGGCGGGCGATTTCATCCTTGGGGGTGCCCGCAAGGCGCAGGGCAAAGGACATGTTGTCGCCCACGTTCATGTGCGGGTACAGCGCGTAACTCTGGAACACCATTGCAATGTCGCGTTCCTTGGGGCGGGCCCATGTCACGTCTTTTCCGGCGATTTCGATATTGCCGCCGCTGACCTTTTCCAACCCTGCGATCATCCGCAGCGTGGTGGATTTGCCACAGCCCGACGGGCCGACGAATACTACGAATTCACCCTCGGTGATGCTGAGGCTGAGATTGGGAATAACGGTGGCCGCGCCATAGGATTTCGACACGTTGCGCAGGACGACACCGGTCATGGCCGGGGTGCCTTTGGGTGGGATTCACTCTGCAAAATAGGAATACTCCTCGGCAATATCTATGGCGCCGTCGAACCAGTCGGCGCAGTCTTCGGGGGTGGCGCGGGCCAGGTCGATGGTGTTCCAGATGAACGCCTGTTCCATGTCACAGCCCATGCGCAGCATCCGCTTGGCCACAAGTGTCTGTTCACCCGACCAGTCGATCAGCGCGCGGGTCAGATCGGGGCGTTCCAGCGCACGGGCCAAGCCTTCGGCATTGCTCAGCGCCTTGAACACGCCCGCGCCGGTCAGCGGTTGCACCACCATGCCGGCGTCACCGATCAGGCACATCCGCCCTTTGCCATAGGCGGGCAGATCGCAGGTATAGATCAGCTGGATCTGGTTGCCCGAGGTGCGCGCCAGAAGATCAGCGTAATAGGCGGGCAGTTGTTTGGCCATCAGCGCCTTCAACTGCGTGTCCTGTGCATCGCGCATCGCGCCAGACGGGATGGTGCCCCGGCGCGGTTGGCCTTCCTTGTCGATCATGAAGGCGGGTACATCCGTGTCGGGCAGGGGCAGATAGGCGGCCCAGTTGATCGTGCGCTGCCCCGGTGTGGTGGCACCTTCGCGGCTGGGCACGACAAAGGACACAAAGCTGCCCGGCATGGTGGCAAAGGAAAAGCGCGGGTGGGTTTCCAGCGGTGCAAGGTCGTTCAATTCCCCATCGGGCAGAACCCCGCGCCAGACAAGATAGCCGCGATAAACCAGTTCCGCCTCGGGAAACAGCATCCGGCGCCCGACCGACCCATAGCCGTCGGCAAACAGCACCAGATCTGCCTCGGTTTTGTGCCCGTCGGCAAAGCACAGCGCGACGGACTCCTGCTGCGTTTGCGTGGCCGAGATCAGTTCAACGCCACGCCGATAGGCGGTGTCCGGCACCCGCTTGCGCAGGTTTTCCCAAAGGCCCGACCAGTTGACGCAGTGCATGTCGAGGGCGCGCACCAAAGGGCTGTGGCCGATATAGGGTGCCTCGGGCGTAATCTTGGCCATCCTCAAGCCGTGGAACGGTATGGCGGGAAACCCGGCATCCAGAATATCCAGCGCGCGCAGCCGGTCCAGCACGCCGCGCGAAGTGGCGACACCGCCGCCGCGCCCGATCAGCCCCCGCGCCGAGCGTTCGTAGACCGTCACGTCATGCCCGGCCCGCGCCAGCAGGATCGCCGAGATGCAGCCCGAGATCGACCCGCCGATGATGGCGATTTTCAGGGCGCGCGGGTTTGTTGTGACAGTGTCGGACATGGCGCCGTCCCTGGTGCGTGAAGCTCCCTGAAGGCTATACAGCGCATTTTTGCCCGGCTAGTGTTAGATTGTCTGACGCTAACAATAAGGTCATCATGAGTGTCCCAAAAAACCGGACGGGTTACACTGAAGAACGTGGCGCAGGCGGCGGGGGTTTCCGAGATGACCGTATCGCGGGTTTTGCGCCAGTCGGGTACCGTGTCAGAGCGTACCCGTGCCCATGTGCGCCAGATCGTCGAATCCATGGGCTATGTGCAGAACCACATGGCGGGGTCACTGGCAACGTCGCGGTCGAACCAGGTGGCGGTGATTATTCCGTCGCTGATCAACAACGTGTTCACCGAGGTTGTGGCGGGCATTGCCGACGCTCTGGAACGGGCCGGATACAACGCGATCATCGGTGTGTCCGATTACAATCTGGACCGGGAAGAGGCGCTGATCGCGTCGATGATGTCATGGCGCCCGGCGGGCATGATCCTGAGCAATATCGCCCACACCGCCCGCGCGACCAATATCCTGCGCAACGCCGCCATTCCGCTGGTCGAGATGATGAACCTGACGCGCACCCCGATCGACACCTGCGTCGGCGTCGATCAGGCGGCGGCGGGGCGGGCGTTGGCCGGCCATCTGATTGCGCGGGGCTATCGGCGGTTCGGCTATGTCGGCTGGCATGATCTGGATTTTTCCGCCGCCGCGCGTCTTTCCGGGATGCAGCAGGTGATAACGGCAGGGGGCGGACAGATTGTCCTGCTCAGCGCGTTTGACAGCCCGCCCGACATAGCCGCCGGAAAATCCGGCCTGCGTCGCCTGTTGCAGCAACAACCGACTGTCGAGGCGGTGATCTTTTCCAACGATACGGCGGCGACGGGCGGGTATCTGCATTGTGTCGAGGCGGGCATCGACGTGCCCGGCGATCTGGCGCTGGCCGGGTTCAGCGGATTGCAGATGGGCCAGACCCTGCCGCGCAAGCTGACCACGGTGATGACACAACGCTATGACATCGGCCGGATTTCCGCCCGCTGCATCCTGAACCGCCTGGCCGGGCAAAGCCCCGACCGGGTCGTGGACATGAAATTCGCCTTGATCGAGGGCGAAACATCGTGACATCCTCGCTTTGACGGGTCACACTTGGGCGTAGGTCGGGTGGAACAGCCCACCGGGGGACAGGGTGAAAATCTCACACCCGTCGGCCGTGACACCCACCGAATGTTCAAACTGCGCCGACAGCGATTTGTCGCGGGTCACCGCAGTCCAGTCATCGGCCAGCACTTTGGTTTCCGGGCGGCCAAGGTTGATCATCGGTTCGATGGTGAAGAACATGCCTTCCTCCAGAACCGGCCCGGTGCCTGCCCGCCCATAGTGCAGCACATTGGGCGGCGCGTGGAACACCCGGCCCAGCCCGTGACCGCAGAAATCGCGCACCACCGACATGCGCTGCGCTTCGGCATAGCTCTGGATCGCGTGACCGATGTCGCCAAACGTGTTGCCCGGCTTTACCGCCTCGATCCCCAGCATCAGGGCGTCATGGGTGACCTGGATCAGGCGTTCGGCCTTGCGGCCCAGCTTGCCCGCCACATACATGCGTGACGTGTCGCCGAACCAGCCATCGACGATCACAGTCACGTCGATGTTCAGAATGTCGCCGTCCTTCAGCACCTTGTCGGCTGGAATGCCGTGGCACACCACATGGTTCACGCTGATACAGCTGGCGTGTTTATAGCCTTTGTACCCGATCGTCGCCGAGGTTGCCCCCGATGCCACTACCCATTCGGTGATCAATCGGTCAATTTCGCCTGTCGTCTGGCCGATAGTGATATAAGGCGCAATGTCATCGAGAATTTGCGCCGCCAGCGTCCCGGCGATGTGCATTCCGGCGAAATCGCGGGTTTCATATATGCGAATGCCGTCTTTGGTCAGGCGGCCACGGTTGGTGTCGTCCAAAACCGCTCTCCATCTAGGTGTCCTGTCGCTTCATAGGACGAAGAATGCGAAAGGGCCAGAGGTGCGGAGGATGGCAACGTGTTGAACCGCACCGATCCGGGCGGTGGTTTCGGTGGAAAGGCGCCGGGGTGTCTATTCGCGGCACCTTTTGCAAGCTGCGACCAAATATGTGCAAATTGAGACAACCCCAGGATGAAAACGGATTGGTAACCCAATGGCGCCTAACCTCATGTTACCTCGTCTTTGGGAGATTGAAAATGCAACTGGACACGGCACACTACGACGAATTCATGGTTGTCAGCGTGTTGGAGGACCGGTTGGACGCCGCCATCGCACTCGACTTCAAGGACGCGATGCGCGATCTGACCTGCGAGGCACCGCCGCGCGTCATTCTGGATCTGTCGAAGGTGCGTTTTCTCGACAGTAGCGGCCTGGGCGCGGTGATTGGCGCGATGAAACAATTGGGCGCGACCCGAAAGTTGGAACTGGCCGGGTTGAACACCGCCGTCGAGAAAGTTTTTCGTCTGACCCGTATGGACAGTATTTTTGTCATCCATTCCAGTCTGGCCTCTGCTCTGGCCACTCGGGGCCCTGCAACGGCGGGCCAGGCCCATGCATATTGAACCGATTCCCCACAGCGCCGAGCTGACTGAAGAGCGCGGTGTGGGCAACAGTGTTGAACTGCGGCTGGTGTTTCCTTGCACACAGGCCAACGTGCGCCGGGCCCTGGCCAGCATCATGGCGGGCCTCGGCGCGATGCGGCTGAGCGAGGATGACAGCAGCACTGTCGAACTGGTTCTGGCCGAGGTGTTGAACAATGTGACTGAACATGCCTACCGCGACGCGGGTCCGGGCATGATTGAACTGCACCTGAAGCAAGGTGATGCGGGCCTGTCTTGCCAGGTGATCGACAATGGCGGCGGAATGCCTTTGAACACGCCGCCGCAAGGAAGCCTGCCCAACCCCAACCGCCCTCTTGAAATGCAACCCGAAGGCGGTTTCGGCTGGTTTCTGATCCGCCAGCTGACCAGCGATCTGACCTATATGCGCTGCAGCAGCAGCAACATCCTGAGCTTTCGCATTGCCGTAGGCCAATCGGTTTCGCGCACTGTCTGCTGAACCCGGCCATCAGGACTGCGGACTGCCCCCAAATGGCCTGAAACCCACCTTATCGACGACAGAATGCTGCGTCAGCAAACCACTGCCACTGCCACTGCCACTGCCACTGCCACTGCTTAAGGCTTACCTTGGCGCCGCGTGTAACAGCCCCCACCCAGTGCGCGGCGTCGAGGTTCAATTGTTCCCATTGCAATCGCCCCCTCTGTGTTTATCCTACGCCGGCACAACCACGGAGCAATATAATGCGTGATTTTCATCTGCCCGGCCGTTCGCCGGTGTTTGCCACCAATGGGATTTGCGCCACGTCGCATCCTCTGGCTGCGAAGATCGCCATTCAGGTTCTCGAATCAGGCGGCAACGCCGTGGATGCCGCTGTTGCTGGCGCTGTGGTTCTGGGCATTTGCGAACCGCAGATGACGGGGATTGGCGGCGATTGTTTTGTGCTTTTGTCGCCAGCAGGCAGCGAAGACATCATTGCGCTGAACGGATCAGGCCGCGCCCCGGCCGGGCTGAACGCCGAGGCATTGCGCGCCAAAGGTCTGTCGAAGATGCCGATCAACACCGCCGATTGCGTCACCGTTCCGGGTGCCATCGACGCGTTCTGCCGGCTGTCAAAAGATTGGGGCAAGGTGGGGCTGAAGGCTACGCTCGCCCCTGCGATCCACTATGCCGAGGCGGGTGTACCCGTGGCGCCGCGCGTTGCCTTTGACTGGGCGCTGGGCGCCGGGGCCCTTCAGGGCGTGGCGCGCGACACCTATTTGTTGAACGGTTTGGCGCCGCGCCCGGGTCAGATTTTTCGCGCTGCAAAACAGGCCGAGGTGCTGCGCCATATCGCCATGGAAGGGCGTGCCGGGTTCTACGAAGGCGAGGTGGCAGAAGACATGGTGGCCAGTCTGCGCGCCTTGGGCGGCACACACACATCGGACGATTTTGCCAACACCGCCTGTGATTACACCGACCCGATCAGTGGCACCTACAAAGAGATCGAGTTGGTCGAACATCCGCCCAACGGTCACGGTGCCACGGCGATTCTGATGGCGAACATCCTGTCGCACTTTGACCTGCCTTCGATGGATGCTTTGGGTGCCGACCGCGCCCATATCGAGGCTGAGGCGGCCAAACTGGCCTATGATACACGCAACCGGTTCCTCGCCGATGCTGATCACATGACACGGCTGGCGCATATGCTGGCGCCTGAAACCGCGCGCGATCTGGCCGCGCTGATTGACCTGAAACGCGCCATGGCCAACGCCACGACGGTTTCGGAAAGCATCCACAAGGACACGATTTACATCACAGTGGTCGACAAAGACCGGATGGCAGTGTCGCTGATCTATTCAATTTTTCACAGCTTCGGGTCGGGCCTTGCATCCGACAGGTTCGGTATTCTGTTTCAGAACCGCGGTGCCGGGTTCAGCCTGGAACAGGGCCACCCGAACGAGGCGGCGGGCGGCAAGCGGCCGATGCACACGATCATTCCGGGCATGTTGCGCCGGAACGGTCGGGTGATCATGCCGTTCGGGGTGATGGGGGGGGGATACCAGCCAAACGGCCACGTCCGGTTCCTGTCCAATATCGCGGATTACGGAATGGACCCGCAAACCGCCATTGACGCCCCACGCGCGTTCAGTGAGGCGGGCGACATGAAGGTAGAGCGCGGTTATTCCGACGCCGTGCGTGCCGATCTGGCGGAACGCGGGCATAAAGTGATGATCCCCGACGCCCCCTTGGGGGGAGCGCAGGCCGTTCTCATCCATCATGAGGGCGGTGTTCTGGAGGGGGCATCCGACCCGCGCAAGGACGGATGCGCGCTGGGATACTGACGCAGGACGGGGGCGCCGAATGGGCGCCCTCAGTTCATTTGAAAGTCTAGAGGATAGGCGCCGTCCTGGAAGTCTCCAAACAGGTCGGGCAGATCGGGATGATGCACCGGCTCGCCCGAGTAATCGGCCACAAGATTTTGTTCCGATACATAGGCCACGTAATAGCTTTGGTCGTTTTCG